>NZ_JBWONM010000048.1:0-4615 GCF_056450045.1 Hydrogenivirga sp. | reverse complement strand
GTTATCCTCCCCCCAAACACGGAACCCTTCCTAAGGGGTGACTCAAAGAAGCTGAGCAGAAAGGAGAGGGAGGAGATATATAGCGTAGTTAAAGAGACCGCTATCGCGGTGGGAACGGCAGTTGTTGACAGCTCAATGATAGACAGGCTTAACATCCTTAAGGCTACCAAGCTAGCTATGAAAAGGGCTCTTGAGGACCTCAAGCACCCCTTTGATGTGGTCATAAGCGACTACGTCAGACTTGAGGATTACAACTGCCTGCCCCTCGTTAAGGGAGACGAGAGGAGCCTGAGCTGTGCCTGTGCCAGCGTGGTAGCGAAGGTTCTCAGGGACAGAATTATGGAGCACTACCACGAGCTCTATCCCCAGTACGACTTCATCAGCCACAAGGGCTACCCCACAAAAAAGCACAGAGAGCTCATAAAAAAGCACGGTATAACTGAGATACACAGAAAGAGCTTCAAGTTAAGGTAATGCACGTACCCGTTCTCCTCGTAGAGTCAACAGACCTTTTGCTTGGAAACGGTGGCACTCTCTACGTTGACTGCACCCTTGGGCTTGGCGGACACACGAAGAGGATACTGGAGAAGAACCCCCAAGCCTACGTGATAGGTATAGACAGGGATGAAGAGGCTATAGAGCTTGCAAAGGAAAACCTACGGGAGTTTGAGGGAAGGTTCTCCATTTACAAGGCGAACTTCAAGGACCTTGACCTAGTCCTGAGGGAGGAAGGTGTTGAGAGGGTTGATGGCTTCCTCTTTGACCTTGGGGTCTCAATGTACCAGCTAAAGAGCGAGAGGGGGTTCTCCTTTCAGATAGATTCCCCCCTTGATATGAGGATGGACAAGGAGCAGAAGCTGACAGCCTACAAGGTTGTGAACGAGTATCCGGAGAGGGAGCTTGCCAGAATACTTTGGGAGTATGGTGAGGAGAGGCTGAGCAGGAAGATAGCGAGGGCTATAGTCCAGAGGAGGAAGGAAAAGCCAATTGAGACAACGAAGGAGCTTGCCCAGTTGGTTGCCTCCCTCTTTCCCCCAAAGCTGAGGCACGGGAGGATACACCCCGCAACCAGAACCTTTCAGGCTATAAGGATTGAGGTAAACAAGGAGCTTGAGAGCCTTGAGGAAGCCCTTGAGAAAACTGTCAGGCATCTCAATCCCAAGGGAAGGCTTGTTGTTATAAGCTTCCATTCCTTGGAAGACAAGATCGTAAAGAGCTTCTTCCGGAGGCACGCCGGGGAGTTTCTTATATTGACAAAGAAGCCTATAACGCCTTCGGAGGAAGAGATAAGGATGAACCCAGCCGCAAGAAGTGCTAAATTAAGAGCTGGGGAGAGGAGATGAATCCTTTCTACGCTGTGGGCTTGGCACTGCTGATATTTTTGGGGAACATGCTCTACTCCGCCTACTCAATAAAGGTTCTAAGGGAGCACTCCGAGAAGCTCAGCAGGTACAAGAGCCTCAAGGAGGAAAACCTGAAGCTGAAGGCGGAGATTGAGAAGATGCTCAACATAAAGGAGCTTGAGAGGTACGCCCTGCGACACGGCTTCAAGCCCTTCAACTGGGAGGAGTTTGCGATAATCCTCTTCAAAGAACCTTCAAAGAAAGGTCGCACCAAGAGGCGCCGTAGATGATGGAGCCAGAAGACAGGTAATCAACCCCCTCTAGGGCGTACTGGCGGACGTTCTCAAGGGTTATGTTTCCTGAGACCTCAACCTCTGCCCTTCCTCTGACCAACTCTGTTGCCCTCTTCACATCCTCCGGAGAGAAATTATCAAGCATGACTATATCAACACCTTCGGAGAGAACCATTTCAAGCTCCTCAAGACTTTCCACCTCAACCTCTATCTTGTAGGCGGGGCTTATCTCCTCCTTCACCTTCCTTATAGCTCTCACCACGTCACCCGCAACCCTCTTGTGATTGTCCTTTATCAGCACCATATCGTAGAGGGCGAACCTGTGGTTCCTTCCACCCCCTACCCTTACCGCATACTTCTCAAAGAACCTATAGCCGGGCGTTGTCTTCCTCGTGTCCAGAATCTTTACCCCTGTTCCCTCAAGGACACTGACAAACTCCCTCGCCCTCGTAGCTATCCCCGATAGGCTCTGAAGGATGTTCAGGGCAAGCCTCTCACCCGTGAGTATTATCTCAGCCCTTCCCTCAAGCTCAAGGAGGACATCCCCCTCTTCAAAGGCTTCGCCCTCACCCTTCAGGGGTCTTATGTAAACTCCCCCGAGCATAAGGAAAAGCTCCTGAACAAAGGGGAGACCTGCGAGAATCCCTCTATCCTTCGCCTTTACAACCGCCCTGGCGGTTTCTTCAGAACACAGAAGCTCGGTCGTTATGTCCCCCTTGCCGACGTCTTCCTCAAGGAACCTCTGGAGCTGGCTACGGACAAAAAGCCTGTTCATAGGCAATATGTTATCATTCAGGCTTGTATGGAAGAACCGAAGGTAATAGCCCACAGAGGATATAGCGCTCTCTTCAGGGAGAACACTTGGTCTGCCTTTGAGGGAGCTCTCCACGCAGGTGCCGACGTGGTTGAGCTTGACCTTGTTCTGACAAAGGACGGGAAGATATTCGTTAACCACGACCTCAGCATAGGGACTGTACCCGTAAGAGATATGCTCCTTGAGGAGGCTATGTCCTTGATACCAGGCTCAATGGAGCTTGAAGAGGTCCTGGGATGGGCTGAGCAAAAGGGTATAGGGCTTTACCTTGATATAAAAGACAGGGATATGATAGACACCCTCACCGATATCCTTAAGGATTTTGGGAGGAAGACCGAGATAGTGGTATCTTCATCCGATGACTTTCCCTTCATGAAGAGGTTCAAGGAGAAGAACGACCACATACTCACAGCCCTCCTCTTCAGAAACCTCCTACCACCTGAGGACATGATGAGCCTTGCAAAGAAGTACTGGGGGGACATAATCCACCCCTGCTGGGAGGACAAGCACCCCCATCCCCACACACTGATAAGCAGGGAGGATATAGAGTGTATGAGGTCTGAGGGCTACAGGGTCGTCTGTTGGCATGAGGAGAGGGAAGAGGAGCTCAGAGAGCTGGTCACAAAGGGGTTTTGGGGCATAACGACGAACGAGCCCTCCCTGTTGAAGAGGGTGATAAGCTCTAAGTTCCCCGCCTCTCCCTCCAGATGAGGTATATGGTTGCAAGAACCCGGAGGTTTGTAATTAGAGATGTTAGAATGAAGAGGAGCTTTATCCAGCCGAAGAGACACAGGAGCATTGCCAAAAATACCCTTTCGTCCCTCTTCCCGGGCAGGTATCTCAGCGATGGAATGGATCTGTAAGCGTCCTCGCAGTAAGCGCCCTTAAAGCGCTCCGTTGTGTAGCTCACCATCAGAGAACCGAAGAGGGCTGAGAGAACCCAGGGAAGGAAGGAGGTCTCCGGCTTGAGCCACAGGGCGAGGGCTGATAGGAAGAAGAAGTCAACGTACCTGTCCAAGACTGAGTCAAGCCACCCTCCAAACCTGGTTGTCCTCAGGCTCGCCCGCGCTATCTCTCCATCAACGCCGTCCGTCATAGAGCTGAGCTGGTACAGAAGACCTCCGAGGGCAGGGTTGAAGAGGGCAAAGAGAGCTGATACCAAGCCCAGAAAGAAGACAGCCCACGTGACCTGATTCGGTGAAACCCTCTCTACGAGCTTTTCCGAAAGCCAAAGGGAGAACTTCCTGTTCAGGTATCTTGAGACGAAGCCATCACCCACACCCTTCACGGAGCTTCTGAGGAGCTCTTTTCTCGCACGCTCTATATCCTCTGGAGTGTCTATGTCAGTCCAGAACTTACCCGAGACGTAGGTGCAACCGATACCAGCTTCCTTAACTATATCGCTCATAGTGAGCTTTTCCCTCTCCCTCTCAAGCCTCTGCGCAGTAGAGAATATCTCCCTGCCGAGGACGAAGAAGCCCGTATCGTATCCGTTGAAGTTCTTTAGCTTCTTCCCTATATCCACCACCCTCCCATCCCTGCAGAGGACCTTGGTAGCCTCCTCTCTGTCGGTGTAAAGGGCGAGCTCATCAACTATGAGACCGTCACCACCCACCGCCTCCCTCACAAACTCTTCGGAGTAGAGGTGGTCTCCCATCGTCAGGATAAACCTCTCATCATCAACGACGTCCTTACAAAGGAAGAGGGAGTAGCCGTTTTCCCTCTCCGGATGCTCGTTCAGAACAACCCTGTAGTTTATGGATAGAGCTCTCAGAAACCCCTCTATGGGAGCCCTGTTTTCAGGGTTCACCACGAACACAAACTTCTCAACACCTTCCCTCCTGAGGAGCTCAACGGTGCGTGAGAGTATCTCCCTCCCTCCAACCTTCAAGAGCGGCTTTGGCGTTGAGGGACTTCCCATCCTCCTCGCCAGCCCTGCGCAGAGGACAACAGCCGTCCTCATCAACCGCCCTCCAGCTCAGACCTTATCCCTCTAAAAACCTCCAGCCACTCCTCCCACTTCAGTCTCCCCGTCTGGGTGTTCTGCTTGCTCGGGTGGTAAGAGGTGATTAGGGTGTAAGGAAGCCCTTCGGGCTTGTAGATCCGGTTGTGTCCAAACTTTATACCCTTCGGGCTGAAGCCCTCGTAGAGCCTGCTCAGAGCCA
>NZ_JBWONM010000047.1:0-13518 GCF_056450045.1 Hydrogenivirga sp. | reverse complement strand
ATACTCGGTCTCCCCCTTGAAGAGATAAACCTGCCTGAGCTCCTATCGGTAAAGGGTTCCCGCCTTTACTGGTATGGAAAAGAGCCAAAGCCCAGGAGGAAGGTAGGGCACGTGAACATAGTCTCAGGTAGCCCGAGCAGGCTCAAGGAGAGGCTTGAGGAAACCTTGAAGATACTATATCAGAGGGAGTACATCCTGCAATGAAGCTCGCCCTTGAAAAGGTAAGCTCTGTAATACCCAAGGTCAGGGAGTACGTCCTGAAGAGGATAGGGGAGTTTGAGAGGCTGGGAAGGGAGGGAAGGACCCACTTTGACTTCAGGCCTTTCCTTGACATAGATTACGAGGCTGGTCTGTTCTCCGAGCTCTGCTTCTGCCTGCTGACAGCCAACTCCTCAGCTGCAATGGGGATAAGGATACAGGCGGAGCTGGGGGATGAGGGCTTTCTCATGAGCTTCTACGAGGAGCTCGTTGAGGTTATAAGAAGGCACGGGCACCGCTTCCCGGAGCAGAGGGCTGAGAGGATAATTGAAGCGAGAGAAAAGTGGAATAGGATTCTGGAGCTACTCAGGAGCGGGGAGGACAGGAAGGAGATTCGCAGGCTACTGGCTGACACGAACTCTGAGTTCAAGATAAAGGGCTTTGGCTACAAGGAGGCTTCCCACTTCCTCAGGAACATAGGGGAGAAGGACATAGCGATAATAGACAGACACATCTACAGGTTCTTAACTGAAAACGGCCTCTTCCCGGAGGTAAAGACCATGACCCCGAAGAGGTACCTTGAGGCGGAGAAGGTTCTGGGGGAAGTTTGCAACCAGCTGGGGATAACGCAGGCTGAGCTTGACCTTTATATCTTCTACATAAAGACCAAGAAGGTTCTTAAGTAGTTGATAAAACTCATAAGAGTTCGTATAGATAGACTGATAGAATTAAGAAAAAATCCGGAGGTGAAGATATGGAGTTCAGGCACGTGTTCGTATGCGTAAATCAGAGACCACCGGGTCATCCACAGGGCTCCTGTGCTGAGAAGGGTTCACGGGAGGTCTATCAGGCTTTCATGGAGAGGCTCCAAGAAGACCCGGAACTCTTCATGTCAACTGCGGTGACACCGACAGGATGCCTCGGACCCTGCATGATGGGACCCACAATAGTCGTCTATCCCGAGGGGATATGGTACGGGAACGTTAAGGTTGAGGACGTTGATGAGATAATCAAGGAACACCTCAAGGGTGGAAAGCCCGTTGACAGGCTAGTGATCTCAAAGGGCAAACCGCCGGGGATGTTTTAAAAAGACCGGGACTACGCCTGTCCCGGTACTCCCGCCTCCTCAAACTCTATCTCAAGCCTCTCGTGGGGGATTATAGTCGTTATAGCGTGTTTATAGACGAGCGTCTGCTGTCTCCCATCCTCAAGGAGGATTGTGTACATATCAAAGGACCTTATCTTTCCCTGAAGCCTTACACCGTTCACAAGATAGATAGAAACCTTGACTCTCCTCTTCCTCGCCGTGTTCAAAAAGCTCTCCTGTAGTTTGTAAGGCATTATCTTTACCTCCTTATTATCATATTTTCTGTAATATCATACAGCTTTTCTGCCAATTCTTCATACCTATTTGAACCTTCCAGCTCAGCGAGCAGGTGCTCGGGGAAAGCAGACCTGCCGAAGTAGGCTCCCACCAGAGAGCCGACGATGAAGCCTATAGCATCGGTATCCCCTCCAAACTCTCCGTAAGAGTTGACAGCCCACAGGAGAGCCTCAAAGGGAGTCTCTATGTTGGAGAGGAAGATAAAGAGCGAGAGAGGAAGAGCTTCAAAGACAAAGGTTCCGTTCCCTATATTCCTGACCGCTATCTCAAGCCCCGCCTGCTCGTAGAGGAGCTCCTGGACGAGGTCAAGGGTTCTCTCGTGCATCCTCTCACTCACAAACCTCTTTAGGGCGTTGAGGAAGCGTATCCTTTCGCTCATGCTCCTGAGGTCAAACTCCTCAAGCACGAGGTAAGAGATGGCACTACCCAGGACAGCAGCGCCATCCGAGACCGCAACGCTCCGGTGGGTAAGCGTTGAGACGAGCTTTGAACCCTCCGCTGCCAGCTCAGGGTTGTAGTAGTGGTAGAGCCCAACGACCACGCTCCGCAGGATGCCCTCCACAGACCCCGAGGACAGACCCTGCCTTGAGGGGTCAATCCCCCGTGATAGCAGGTCTATAGCGCTCAGGAGGGCTGGGTCGGGATACCTGTGGCTCGCCTCGTCCTCGTACCACAGGATGAGCCTCTTTAAAAAGTCCCTAAGGTCTATCTCTTTGCGGGAGACGAGGCTCTCAAGGAGTATCCTCATTATCGTGGTCTCATCGGAGGTCTCCTCAGGTAGCTGTCCGTAAGCCGGGCTTGAGGGATGGGGAGGCACAAAGCCCTCTATCCTTCCCCCGTAGAACTCGTAAACTTCTTCCTCAACTATATCCTCAACGCTCTTCCCGAGGGCGTCCCCCAGAGCAGCCCCCAAGATCGTCCCCTTAAACTTGTCCAAAAGCATGCTCATACTAATAATTTATCTGGGCAGAGTTGGGCAGGAAGTATATAATCTCCTCTTAGCAGGAGGATAGCCATGGAGATTGTGATAGATGACGTTATCAAGACCACGCAGGATAAAAGGCTTGCCTTTATAGCCGAGAAGGTAGCTCTTGGAGAGAGGCTGAGCGAAGAGGATGCCCTGTACCTCTTCAGGAGCAACGAGCTCGCTGCTATAGGACAGCTCGCAGAGTACGTGAACCGCAAGAAGAACGGAATGAACGCTTACTTCATAATCAACAGACAGATAAACCCCACCAACGTATGCGTATATCAGTGCGACTTCTGTGCCTTCGGTGTGAAGAAATCTGACCCGAGCGCTTACGAGATGAGCCTTGATGAGGTTCTGAAGAAGGTTGAGGAGACCTACTTAGCCGGTGGCAAAGAAGTTCACATGGTTGGAGGAATTCCAGCCCACTGGGGATACGAGAAGTACGTAGAGCTCGTCAGGGAGATAAAGAAGAGGTTTCCCGAGGTTGTGGTTAAAGCTTGGACGGCGATAGAGATACACCACATGGCGAAGATATCAAAGAAGAGCTACGAGGAGGTTCTGACAGAGCTAAAGGAAGCGGGGCTGGATGCCCTGCCGGGAGGAGGAGCTGAGATATTCTCGGAGAGGGCGAGGAGGATAATAGCTCCTAACAAGGCGAACGCCCAGGAGTATCTTGAGGTTCACAAAACAGCCCACAAGCTCGGCATACCCACTAACGCTACCATGCTCTACGGACACATTGAGACCCTTGAGGAGAGGGTTGAGCATCTCTCGGAGCTTAGGAAGATACAGGATGAGACAGGAGGCTTCCAGGTATTCATACCCTTGGCTTACTGGCCCGAGGGCACGAGACTCGGAGGCAGGAGAACCTCCTCGGTTGATGACCTAAAGACCATAGCGATCTCAAGACTCTTCCTTGACAACTTCCAGCACATAAAAGCCTACTGGGTAACCCTCGGTGAGAAGGTAGCACAGATAGCCCTTAACTTTGGTGCGGACGACCTTGACGGCACCATAGAGGAGGAGAGGATAGTCCACTCAGCCGGAACCAAGTCCGCCTACGGACACTCAGCCCAGAGGCTCGTATCCCTGATAAAGAAGGCGGGGAAGGTGCCCGTTGAGAGGGACACCTTCTACAGGGTTGTGAAGGTTTACGACTGAGCCTGGGAACTGCCCTCTGGTACGCTAAACCAGGCAACTATGAGGAGTATCTCCCCAACGAGCGAAACAAGTCCGCCTATAACGATGACCGCCAGAAGGGCTCCAACGAACATAACCAATCCCCCCGTCTTGAAGAGCCCTATGCCGGTCTTATCTGACAGAAGGGCGTTCGCCCTGTACCAGAACCAGGAAGCTACAAGAGCAAGAACCCAAGCCACAAGCAGGAGTACGAAGCTCGTGCCACCCATTCCCATACCCATCTTACCGGAGCCAGACATGATGCCAGCCATGATCATGCCCCCCGAGAATATGACCACCAAGAGTGCGAGCACCCCCGCAACTATGACCTTTATGATGTTGCTCTTTATCTCGGGCTCCCCCAGCTCCTTTGAAGCCCTGAAGTAGGCTACTATGGCTGCAATCCAGCCCGCAAGGGCTATCAGTCCCGCAAAGGGGATGAAGGCACCGAGCAGACCGCCGACAAGGGCAACAACGAGTCCCCATGCTCCCAGCTGTTTGGTTTGCTTTTCCATGACCCACCTCCCGATTTATGGTCTCATGTAAGATGATAATACATTGTGCTTGCAAAATCCAAAGCGTACACTAAATTTTAAGGCATTATAAAAACTCAAGGAGGAATATATGCAGTTCACATTCAACCAGCTAAGTGAAAGACTCCAGAGTGCGCTCAGAGAGATTGAGTTCACAAAGCCAACACCGATCCAGGAATCGGCGATACCCTTTGCCCTTGAGGGCAGAGACATGCTAATTCAGGCGAGAACTGGAACGGGAAAGACGGGAGCCTTCGGGATACCCATCCTTGAAAGGATCGGAAGGGGTGAGAGGGCTCTGATCCTTGCTCCGACGAGGGAGCTTGCTATACAGATAAGAGACCACCTCAGGGACCTCGCCAGGTTCTCAAAGGTAAGCGTATTCTCCTTCTACGGAGGCACATCGGTCGGAAGGGACCTCTCACTCCTCTCCAAGAGGATACCCGACGTTGTGGTCGGAACTCCCGGAAGGATAAAGGATCTGATTGAAAGGGGAGCTCTCAGACTTGATACCTTCAGGTACCTCGTCCTTGATGAGGTGGACATAATGCTTGATATGGGCTTTAGGGAGGATATTGAGTGGATAGTGGAGAAGCTACCCAAGGAGAGGCAGACCTTCTTCGTTTCCGCGACCGTTCCGAGGGAGATAAAGGAGATAGCCAAGAAGTTCATGAAGCCTGACTTCAAGCACGTGAGCGTTGAGTCTGAGGAGCTCAAGCCCAGAATTAACGAGATAGTTGTCAGGACTAGGTCTGAGCTTCACAAGTACGAGGAGCTTGAGAGAATCCTGAAAGAAAACGAAGGGGAGAAGATAATCGTCTTCGTTAAGATGAAGAGGAACGCCAAGGATATGGCTTACCAGCTCAAGAAGAAGGGCTTCAACGTTGAGGCTCTGCACGGAGACATGACCCAGCCCAGACGCGAGAGCGTCATGAGAGCCTTCAGGAACGGCAGGACAAAGGTTCTGATAGCAACGGACGTTGCCTCCAGGGGACTGGATATAGAGGGTGTGAGCCTGATAATAAACTTCCACCTGCCCGAGGACCCGAGGGTTTACACCCACAGGATAGGCAGGACGGGAAGGCTCGGCAGGGAAGGAACGGCTATAAGCCTCGTCTCTCCTACCGAGAGGAGGAACCTCTGGAGGATAGAGAAGCACAAGCAGGAAACCGCCTGAGGTGAATGGAGACCCTTCATATAGAGAAGCTGTCTCCTGAGGAGAACATGAGGAGGGACGAGGAAGCCCTCCTCACCCTTGAGAGGGGCGAAAGACAGGAGGGTTTACTTCGCATCTACAGATGGGACAGGGTCTGTCTCAGTCTGGGACACTTTCAGAAGGAAAAGAGGGTGTCGGGCATACCTGTGGTGAGAAGACCTACGGGTGGTGGTGCGCTCCTCCACGGATGGGATGTCTCCTTCGCCATAGCTGACATAAGGGAAAGGTGGGGCACAAAGCCCTCTTCAATATACTCTTCTGTATCGTCCATACTCAGGGAAGCTTTCTACAGGCTCGGGGTTGAGGTGAAGATGGAGAGGTTCAGGGGAAGGTACCTTGACAGGTTCTTCTGCTTCTGGGTCCCTACCCTCGGAGAGCTGAGCATCAACGGCAGGAAGGTTGTGTCCATGGCTATGCGCACCGCCAAGAGGTCCTTCCTGCTTCACGGCAGTGTTTACACGAGCTTTGATTACGGGACAGCCTCCCGTCTGCTCGGTATCCCCGAAGAGTTCCTCAGGAGGAGGATAGTCTCTCTCAGAGAGCTGGATATAGAGGAGAGGGACTTCCTTGAGGTCTTCTCATCTCTCTTATTATCTGGGAGAGGCTTACGGGCTTGAAGCCATGAAGCTCTGTGTTCACGTTCACACACCTTATCCCCTTAAGGGAGCAGCCGCACATCGGACCACCGCCGTTGTAGTGGACGTGCCCATGCACGAGCCCATCGCATCCCCTTGAGATAAACTCCCGGACTACCCTCTCCTGCCTATCAGGAAACCTCTCCGTCCTCAGATCAAGGGCGGGGTAGTGGGAAAGAAGGAGTCTGACGCCCTCAATCTCAAGGGTTGTTGAGAACTCATGAACCTCGTCAAAGAACTCTCTAAGAAGCTCCTTTCCGTAGGGAAGGTCGTGGTTCCCCAGAACGAGCACCTTGTAAGCCTTCAGCCTCTTCCACCTCTCCAGTATCCTCCTGCTGTCGTTGAGCTCCCAGGTGAAGTCACCGAGGTGGTAGATTACGTCTCCCTCCCTCAGGAGCTTCTCAAGGTTTTCCACTATCCTCTCCTCAAAGCCGTACTTTCTCACCTCTGGGTTCAGTCTGATTATGTTCTGATGATAGAAGTGGGTGTCGGAGGTGAAGTATATCACTCCAGCCTCCCGAGGTGTATCAGAAGGGCTGTTATCGTGGCGGGCGTTATCCCGTCTATCCTCGCAGCCTGTCCGACGGTGAGGGGTTTCATCCTCTTTAGCTTTTCCCTCGCCTCGTTGGTGAGTCCCGGTATCCTGTCGTAGTCTATGTCCTCGGGAAGTCTTATGTCTTCCAGCCTCTTAAGCTTCTCGTTCAGCTTCCTTTCCCTCTCTATATAGGGCTCGTACTTGAGCTGGATCTCAAGCTCCTCTCTAACGTAGGGATGTTCTGGCACCTCGCAGTTAAACTTATCCCTTATGTCCTCTATGGTGTGGTTGGCTGTAAAGAGGGTGGCAACGCTGTAGCTCCTGCTCTCCTCGCCGACCGAGACGGTAACCTTTTCCCTCCTGTAGAACTCCTTCCAGCGCTCTATCTCTTCCTCAAGCTCCCTGACAAGTCGGTACTGTTCGTCGCTCAGGAGTCCGAGACCGTGTCCGAGCTTAGCCAACCTTAGGATAGCGTTGTCCTGCCTCAGGTAGAGCCTGAACTCTGAACGGGATGTAAAGAGCCTGTAAGGTTCGGTAACCCCCTTGGTGGTAAGGTCATCTATCATCACCCCTATGTAGCTCTCATCCCTCCTAAGGTATATGGGCTCCTTTCCAAGGGCACGCAGTGCAGCGTTTATGCCAGCAACTATGCCCTGACCGGCAGCCTCCTCATAGCCAGTCGTCCCGTTGAAGTTCCCCGCATGGAAGAGCCCCCTGACCTTCTTGGTCTCAAGGGTTGGATAAAGCTCCGTCGGAGGGACAACGTCGTACTCAATGGCATAAGCCGGCCTTATGAGCTCAACCTTCTCAAGTCCGGGTATGGAACGGTAGAGCTCCCACTGGACCTCTTCGGGGAGGGAGGTGGAGAGACCGTTGGGGTAGACCTCAATAGTATCAAGCCCTTCGGGTTCAAGGAATACGGTGTGCCTCGGCTTGTCGGGGAACTTAACTATCTTATCCTCAATTGAGGGGCAGTACCTCGGACCTATCCCCTTTATGAGCCCTCCGTAAAGGGCTGTCCTGTGGAGGTTCTTCCTTATTATCTCGTGGGTCTTCTCCGTTGTGTAGGTTATCCAGCAGTCCACCTGCTCCTTACCGGGTTCAAACCAGTAGGAACCTGCGGGCTCTGTCCAGAAGGAGAACTTGGGTGGGGGGTCATCTCCCGGAGCCCTCTCAAGGACAGAGTAGTCAATGGTGCGGGAGTCAAGCCTTGCGGGAGTTCCCGTCTTAAAGCGAAGCAGGGGGAAGCCCAACCTCCTGTAAAACTCGGCGAGGCTCTCGGACCTCGGCTCCCAAGCCCTGCCTGCGGGGAAGGTCCTGTCCCCTATGTATATGAGACCGTTGAGAAAGGTACCCGTCGTCACAACGACAGCCTTCACCTTGTACTCAAGCCCGAGCTTCGTCTTTACGGCGACAACCTCACCCCGGGAATTCAGGATTATGTCAACCACCTCATCCTGCTTTATGTACAGGTTCTCCTGGGTCTCACAGACCCTCTTCATATACTCCCTGTATCTCTTCTTGTCAGCCTGTGCCCTGGGAGACTGGACCGCTTTACCCTTTCTTGTGTTGAGCATCTTAAACTGTATTCCAGTCCGGTCAATAGCCTTCCCCATCTCGCCCCCGAGGGCATCTATCTCCCTCACCACTATTCCCTTCGCTATCCCGCCTATCGCCGGGTTGCAGGACATCTGACCTATGGAGTCCGCGTTCAAGGTAAAGAGGACGGTCTTTACCCCCATCCTCGCAGAGGCGAGGGCAGCCTCTATGCCCGCGTGACCTCCTCCTATGACCGCAACACCGAACTCATCAACCAGCATCAGGGATAAAAATATAGGCATAATTCTTCAGGTATGGGAAGTAAGAACCGCTCCCTTAGAGTCCCCCACGACCAGATAGAGAGGGTTGAAAGGCTCCTAAAAGCCTCGGGACTGAGGAAAAGGAAAGTCAAGAACACCCTCTGGAGCTACGAAGGGGATGGGGTTTACCTCAACATGTATCCCTCCGGTGTTCTGCTCATACAAGGAAAAGAAGCTAAAGAATGGACCGAGAAGATCCTTGAAAGGATAGAGCTTCCCAAAGGACCCCTTGCGGGGTGTGATGAGGTTGGGAAGGGAGACATCTTTGGACCCCTCGTCCTATGCTGTGCCGTCATCCCGCCCGAGAACTTCAGGAAGGTGCTCAGCCTGACTCCCAAGGACTCCAAAAGCATGAAGGACGAGGAAGTTCTCCAGAAGGCGGAGAAATTGAAAAGGCTCGTCAGGACGAGGTGCATAGTCCTGATGCCCGAAAGGCTGAACGAGCTCTACGAAAGGTACGAGAACATAAACAGGCTCATGGACGACGCCTACAGAAAGATAATTCTGAGCGTTAAAGAGGAGCTGAGCCCTGAGAGGATATACGTTGACAGGTACTCTGGCAGGAATCCCTTTCAGGATATTGAGGGGGTCCTTTTCTTTGAGAAGGGTGAGAGGGACGTTGCGGTCAGCGTGGCAAGCATAATAGCCCGGGCTAAGTTCCTGGAGAGGGTTAGGGAGCTTGAGGGGGAGCTCGGAAGGAAGATTCCAAAGGGAGCGAGCCCCGAAGCGAAGGAGCTCGCCCACAGGATTCTTAAAGAGAAACCTGAGGAGGCTAAGAGGTTTCTGAAGCTAAGCTTCATTCAATCCTGACGTCTATCTCCCTCCTCTGCCCCTGGCGCAGGACCACAACCTTGAGGCTTGGCTCGTTCCTCAGAGCCTGGAGTATTCTGAAGGCATCCTCTCCGCTCTTTATGGTCATGTTGTTGATGGAGATAAGGATGTCTCCCTTTCTAAGCCCAGCCCTGTAAAAGAGGCTCCCCGGCTTTATCCACTCAAAGATGAAGCCCTCCGTCTTGCCGTTCTTAACGTAAGGAACGAGCCTTATCTCTCTGAACATTATCCCGGGGTCCTTGGTTATCCTCTCAACCTCCCTCCTGGATATCCTTATCTCAGAGGAAGACCCGGCTGGAGCTGGTTCCTCAGCTGAAGTTTCGGGAGGGGAGACCCTCAGCCTGAGCTCCTCTCCTCCAACCTCAAGGAGCGCCTCCTTCCGCCATACCTTCTTCAGCCTCACTCCCTGCTTCTCCTCACCTTCCTCCAGCACGAGGGTCTTTCCATCAACCTTGAGCAGGGCGAAATTTTTAACACCGACCGCTGTTCCAAGGAGCTTGATCTGGGTGTTTTTTCCAGCTCCTACACTCTGGACTATCTTCTCTACCCTCTCTTGAGGAAACACCTTCCTGAAGGCTTCAAGGATGGGGTTGATATCAATCTCCTCCCTCTTAACACTGGGCACGCTCACCTTCTTGAGGCTCTCCCGTAGGGAGAAGTATAGACCTGCGGTGGCGAGCAGAAGGGAAAGGGATGCAACAAGAGGAAGGGATAGGAGAAGCCAGTTCATTATATTATTATTCTATGACTATAAAGAGGTACGACGCTGTAGTTGTAGGTGGCGGAGGAGCAGGTCTAAGAACTGCCATAGAGATAGCGAGGGACCCCTCCCTTAAAGTTGCGGTGGTCTCAAAGGTTTATCCGACCCGCTCTCACACTGGGGCTGCCCAGGGCGGTATGAACGCAGCCCTTGGGAACGTCGTTCCTGACGATAACCCCGAAGCCCACGCCTACGACACGATAAAGGGCTCAGACTTTCTTGCAGACCAGGATGCTGTCTTCTTCATGACAGAAAACGCCCCGGATATAATCTACGAGCTGGACAGGTGGGGCGTTCCCTTCTCAAGGCTTGAGGATGGGAGAATTGCCCAGAGACCCTTCGGCGGAGCCTCCTTTCCGAGGACTGTCTATGCGGCTGACAAGACGGGGCACGTCCTTCTCCACACCCTCTTTGAGCAGGCTCTCTCTAAAGACAACATAGACTTCTACAACGAGTTCTTCCTCCTTGACCTTATCCACGACGGGGAGAGAGTAAAGGGCGTTTCCATCTACGATATAAAGAACGGGGAGGTCCTCACCCTTCAGACAAAGGCTGTTGTCTTAGCCACTGGGGGATTTGCGAGGATATACTGGTTCAGGAGCACCAACGCCATAGGAAACACGGGTGACGGGCAGGCGGTAGCCCTGAGAAACGGCATTCCCCTCAAGGATATTGAGTTCATTCAGTTTCACCCTACGGGTCTCGCAAAGACGGGGATACTCCTCTCGGAAGCCTGCAGGGGAGAGGGTGGGTACCTCGTCAACAGGCTCGGGGAAAGGTTCATGAAGAGATACGCCCCCGAAAAGATGGAGCTCGCGCCGAGGGACATGGTATCAAGGGCTATTGAGTACGAGATAAGAGAGGGAAGGGGTGTAGGTGAAGGAGCGAGGGCATACATATACCTTGACCTCAGACACCTCGGTGAGGAGAAGATAAAGGAACGCCTCCCTCAGGTGAGGCAGCTCGCCATAGACTTTGAAGGAGTTGACCCGGTAAAGGACCTCGTGCCCATAAGACCGACAGCCCACTACTGCATGGGCGGGGTTCACGTGACCAACTACAGAACCTCAGGGACCCCCCTGAGGGGATTGTATGCCATAGGCGAGTGTGCCTGCGTATCTGTACACGGAGCCAACAGGCTCGGGGGGAACTCTCTCATAGAGCTCCTCGTCTTCGGGAAGTTCGGCGGGATGGCTGTCAGGGAGTTTGTCAAGAACAGCGATTACGCTGAGGTATCAGAGGGAGAGGCAAGGTCGGGCGAGGAGTTCATAGATAGGCTTTTGAGGAGAGAGGGCAAGGAGAAGCTCGCCCAGGTGAGGGCGCAGATGGGTGAGATAACCTGGGCAAAGATGGGCATATTCAGGGATGAAAAGTCCCTCAGCTCAGCCTATGAAGAGCTCTCCGAGCTTCTTGAAAGGTGGGAGAACATCCCTGTGGTGGACAAGACGAGGGTGTTCAACACCAACCTCATTGAGCTCCTTGAGCTAAGGAACATGCTTGAGCTTGCAAGGGCTGTAGCCTGGGGGGCACTTCACAGGAAGGAGTCAAGGGGCGGACACTCCCGTGAGGACTACCCCGAGAGGGACGATGAGAATTTCCTCAAGCACTCCCTGATAAGCTACAGGGACGGTAAGCTGAGAATAGAGTACATACCCGTAAGGATAACTAAGTACCAGCCCGCTGAGAGGAAGTATTAGACTCTTATGAACTTCAGGTAGTCCCTTATACCCTCCTCAAGGCTGTACTCGGGCTCGTAGCCGAGCTCTTCCCTCGCCCTGCTTATGTCCGCCTGGGTAAACTCCTGATAGAAGTCGTAGGGGCAGTCAAAGTACTCGGTCTCAAGCTCCTTGCCCAGCTCCCTGTTGAGGATATCTATTATCTCGTTGAAGGAACGGGCTTCGCCCGTTGCTATGTTGAAGATACCCGATACGTCCCTCTCAAGGGCTAAGAGGTTTGCCTTGACCACGTCCTTTATGTAAACGAAGTCCCTCCTCTGCTCCCCCCACTTGAATATCCTCGGTTTCTGTCCGTGCATCATCTTCACGGCGAGCTGGTATACCATGCTCGCCGTCTTTCCCTTGTAAGACTCCCTTGGTCCGTAGACGTTAAAGTACCGAAAGCCTACTATCCTCATCTCGGGGAAGCGCTCCATGTAGTCCATGGCGATGTAGTCCATCATTAGCTTGGAAAAGCCGTAGATGTTCTCGGGCTCAAGCCCCCTGTCCTCCCTCATGGGCGGCTCCGTGTTTCCGTAAACACCCGCCGAAGAGGCGTATATTACCTTAGCACCCCACTCAAGGGCTGAGTCAAGGAGGTATCTGAAGCTGTCAGCGTTGGTCTCCATCATGAGCCTCTGGTCGGTGACTGTAGTGTCGGTTATGGCAGCCTCGTGAAATACGACCTCAAAGGCAAACCTCTCCCTCAGGTAGTCCCAGAGCTCCCTCTCCCTTATGTCTCCCGTAATTACCTCCCCCTTAAAACCTATCAGGTTCTTGAAGTGACCCGAAGAGAAGTTGTCAAGGACGTAGAGCTTCGCCTCGGGAAACCTCTCCTGAAGGGTAAGGGCTATGTTTGAGCCTATGAATCCCGCTCCGCCTGTTATCAGAACCCGCATGGACTTATATTATCCTACAAATGGCGAGGTTCCTACTTCCTTTCCTGATGCCAGCCCTCCTGTTTGCCTACGAGTGCATCGTCCAGCGGGTGATAGACGGAGATACTTTCCTCTGTTCAGGAGAAAAAGTGAGGCTCATAGGCGTTGATACTCCCGAGAGCAGGATAAATAGAAGAGCATACAGACAGAAAGAGTTTGGCGATATTAAGAGGGTTGTTGAGCTTGGAAAGAGGGCTAAGGAGTTCACCAAGAGGCTTATACCGCCGGGGACAAAGGTCAAGCTTGAGTTTGACCTTCAGAAGAGGGACAGGTACGGGAGGCTCTTAGCTTACGTGTATCTGCCCGACGGGAGGATGCTCAACGAGGTTCTCCTCAGGGAGGGCTATGCGAGCCTCCTGACCATACCGCCCAACGTAAGGTACGTGGAGAGGTTCAGGAGGGCGTACAGGTATGCGGTGGAAAGCAGAAAGGGTCTGTGGGCAGAGAGGAGACCGATAAAGAAGAGGAGGTGCGGGGAAAAGAGGTTCTGCAGTCAGATGTCCTCTTGCGAGGAGGCACTCTTTTACTTCAGGGTCTGTGGGCTCAAGAGGCTTGACGGGGACGGAGACGGGGTCCCCTGCGAGAGGCTCTGCAGGGGTTATAATATTAAGTAAGCGGGCGTAGTTCAGTGGTAGAACGCCTGCTTCCCAAGCAGGAGGTCGCGGGTTCAAGTCCCGTCGCCCGCTCTTAGTATCTGCTCAAAAATCTTTTCAGATTCTCTATATCCATAGGGGGAGCGAAGTAGTAGCCCTGAGCCTCCCTGCA
>NZ_JBWONM010000046.1:0-3173 GCF_056450045.1 Hydrogenivirga sp. | reverse complement strand
GAAAGCCATTCTCCTGAGGGTAAGAAAGACCCCTGCGAGAGCACAGGCAACGCCTATCATCAAGCCGGTGAGTATCCCCCGCTGAACGAAGTCGTAACTAAACAGCTCCATCGCTGACGCTTCCCCTTATACCGAAGACCGCCTCTATGGTCTCAAGGGACCCCTCAGATTCTCCGTAGTAGTAAACCTTCTTGTTCAGACAGAGGACCTTGTCCACGTTCCTCAGGACGAGACCTATGTCATGGGATATCATGAGTACGGTCTTGCCTTCGTTGGTTGAGAGCTCCCTGAGTATCTGGATTATGTGCATCTGGGCGTGGATGTCCAGCCCTGCGGTGGGCTCATCAAGGAGTAGAAGCTCCGGGTCCGAGGCGAGAGCCATGCCAAGGAGGACGAGCTGCTGCTGTCCCCCCGAGAGCTTTAGGAACTGACTCTTCATGAAGTTGTCAATGTGGAGGTAGTGGGATATCTCCCTGACCCTCTCTCTGCTGGCGACGAGGTTGAGGAGCTCCTCAACGGTAGCCGGGAAGTTTTGCTCCACACTCAACCTCTGAGGTACATAACCTATCCTGTCCCATTCTCTGAAGCTCCTTATATCCTCCCCAAAGAGCCTTACCTTTCCAGAGAGGGGTTTTAGAAAGCCGAGGAGAACCTTGAAGAGGGTCGTCTTCCCAGCTCCGTTAGGACCCACTATACCCACAAACTCACCCTTATTGACGCTGAAGCTCACACCATCAAGCACCTTGTTCTTCCCGTCGTAGGAAAAGTCAAGGTTTGAGACTTCTATCACCTGCATTTCAGGGCTTCCCTAAGAACCTCAAGGTTCTCTTCCATTATGGAGAAGTAATCCCTGTAATTGCCGTGGGGAACTATCTTTACGTTGAGGGTGTAAACTCTAAAGCCCTGCTCCCTCCTGAGAACTTCCGCTATCTTAGTCCTGAAGCCGTATATATCAAATACGTAATCAACCCCAAGGGACTTTATCCTCTTCAAGAAGCCGTAGAGGTTCCCCGGCGATATCCCTCCGTGGGCGCTCCCGTAGCCGATAGGAATCTCTTCAAGTCCGTAGTCCCTTGCGAGGTAGCTCAGGGACGGATGAACCACCGGAAGGACCTTATACCTGCATCTCTTGAGGGTTCTCTCGTACTCCCTGTGGAGCTCCTCAATCCTTTTGAGCACCTTCTTTAGGTTCTTCCTGTAGAGCTCTTTCCTTGAAGGGTCATACCTTACGAAGCCCTTAAAGGTGTTTTGGGCGACCGAGAGCATCCTCTTTGGAGACATCCATAGGTGGGGGTCGTGTCTCAGGTGCTCTTTCTCATGCCCCTCTTCGTGCCCTGTACCCTTCGCGAGCCTAACGACCTTTTTCTTTGCTATAGCCTCTACCTTTCTCTCCCAGCCTCCGAGGGGAACCCCGCTGACGAAAACTATCTTAGCCTTGGCTATCTTGAGGAGCTCGGCACTTGAGAGCTCATACAGATGGTAGTCAGCCTCTGGGGGTATCAGAACCTCCGTGCTGTAGGCTCCCTCTCCAATCCCGCTTACCACATCGTAGAAGGGATAGACGCTGACGAGGACAAACTCCTTCCCGAAGGAGATGGAGATAAAGGCTAAGAGGAGTATGAGTATCACTGCTGAGCCTCTTCCATCTTGCTGAGCTTTCTCACTATCACCTTGACCATATCAAGCATTGAGCTCGGGTCTGTTGCCGTTATCAGGTTCTTGTCAGCCTCAACGGGCTCGCCCGTGTAGTTGGCTCCAGCATTTACAAGGTCATCCTTTATAGCGAAGAAGCCCGTCACCCTCCTTCCCTCAACGACCTTCGCCGATATAAGCACCCAGGGACCGTGGCAGACAGCGGCAATCAGCTTTCCATCCTCGTAGTGCCTCTTAACCAAGCTCAGGACCTCTGTGTACCTCCTGAGTCTGTCGGGGGCGTACCCTCCGGGTATGAAGACGCAGTCAAAGTTCTCGTGGACAACCTCCTTGAGGGTCCTGTCGGGCTTGAAGCTCATCCCCTTCTTTCCCCTGTACTCCCTCATGGTGGGAGCCGCCGATACTACGTCGTACCCCTCTTCCTTGAAACGAAGGTAGGGGTAAAGAAACTCCACATCCTCAACGAGCTCTTCCAAGAATATCAAAACCTTTTTCATGGGATTAAATTTTACTTCATGCAGGGAGCCCTCACCTTACTTTTCCTTGTGGTAGCTTACAACTTCCTCCTCTGGTACATAACGAGCTTCAAACTCTCCCCCATCCCCTTGTATCCTGAGGACCCCTACAACCTCGTTCTCGTACTCGCCTACAACTCTGTACTCTACATAAGTTGGCTCTTCGGTGAGAGGCACAGAGCGGTTCAGTGGATAGGCTACCTCTTCTTCTTTCAGATAGTCGCCCTGAGCGTTTACTTTGGGAATTTGGAGATAATAGTCAGGGACCTGCCTCCTGTGATACTTACCTTCGCCTTCGTTGTTCTCTTTGAGTCTCCTACTGAAAAGAGGCTAAAGGAGATAGGAGCTGAAAGGGAGAGTCTGCTGAGGGATATAGACAGGGTGGTGAGGGAGAGGGAAAGGGTTGAGGTTCATCTAAGACTTCTGCAGCAGGAGATAGATAAAGTCCAGAGGGAGAGAAAAGGGGGGGTCTCGGAGGAGAGGGCAAAGGAGCTGGAGGAGAGGCTAAAGAGTCTCCAGAAGGAGCTTGAGGATTACAGGGAGAAGGAGGGGAGGCTACTGGAGGCGAACAGGAAGCTCTTTCAGCTTCTTGAGATGATGAGGGAAGAGGAGCCTGTCGGCGGTAAGGGAGAGCTTGTAAGCCTTCGCAAGGAGAGGAAGAGGCTTATAAGGGAGCTCCTTCAGCTTCAGGAGCTTGTTGACCTTTACTCCGATGAGAACGAAAAGCTCAGAGCTGAGGTTGATAGGCTCAGAGGAGAGCTTGAAGAGCTAAGTCTGAGGGCAGGCACCCTTGAGATAGAGCTTGATAGGGCGAGAAAGAGCGGTGAAGACAGGGTATCGGTATGGAGGGAGGTTCTCTCCACCCTGTTGGGTCTTGGCTTCAGCACCAGAGCGGTTGAGGAGTTTCTCAGCCTCCCTCCCGATAAGAGGGGGATATTTCTAAAAGAGCTTTTACGTTTCTCCCAGAGGGAGGGGAAGGAGAACGTTCAGCCCCTTGCCACACTA
>NZ_JBWONM010000045.1:0-2757 GCF_056450045.1 Hydrogenivirga sp. | reverse complement strand
CAGCGCCGAGGTCCTTTATCTTTGGTGCAAGCTCCTTTGACAGCTCCGGTTTCATCTCAAGGGTGTCAAGGTCCCTGTTGTTTATGCCCACAACACGTGCCCCTGAGTCAAGGGCAAGCTTAGCCTCCTCAAGGGAGAAGACCTCAACGAGAGGCACAAGCCCGAGCTCTTCGGAAAATCCTATCAAAGCTTTCAGCCTATCCGGGGTAAGCATCCTCACTATCAGTAGGAGGGCATCCGCTCCGTAGGCTTTAGCCTCAAGAACCTGAACCTCATCTACTATGAAGTCCTTCCTTAAAATGGGGATGTTGACGGCATCCCTAACCTCTGCGAGGTCCTCAAGGGAGCCTCCAAAGAACTCTCTGTCGGTCAGAACGGACACCGCAACCGCTCCAGCCGATTCGTAGAGCTCCGCCTGCTTTGCAGGGCTGACCTCCCTTATCCTCCCCATTGAAGGGGATGCTTTTTTCACCTCAGCGATTATCTTCGTCCTGCAGCTCCTCAGGGCGTCCGTAAAGCTGTAGTACTTATCCCTTCTCTCAATCAGCCTCTCAAGGGAGCTCAAGTAATCCCTGTCCCTTCTCAGCTCTCTCTTCTTTACATCAAGGACCTTCTCCAAGAAACCCATTACTCTTCTCCAAGCCTCCTGTCTATCTCACGAACTACATCCTTAAAAGATATACCCCCGTAGTGCTTCCTCTCAAGGTCCCTACCTATCCCTTCTATAGCACCCTCAAGGTGGCGGGAGCGTATTCCGTGATGGAGCGAAAGCTTAGCCTCCACATAAGCTCCCATCACATCGCAGAGCTTAACGAGCTCTCCATCAACGGGGTTAAGCTCATCGGAGTTGAACCTCTCATCTATAAACTCAACCTCTCGCACACTCTTGCCGTCCCACACCCTGTTTGAGAACTCATTCCCTTCTCCTAAGAAGCCGAGTATGTAGCTGAACTCACTTCTCAGAAAGTCTGGAAGAAGGGGCAGTATAACGAGCTCTACCTGCTCCCTCTCGTACTTTTTCAGGATGTCAGCTATCCCCGCCTCCCTTTTGACTGGAGCTATAACGTCCCTCGTGGTCACCTCGGGAAGGTCATGAAACAGCCCGGTGAAGAAGTTGAGGAACTTCCTCCTTGGGCAGGCTCCCATCTTAAGGGATAGGAGATAGGAGAGGCTCGCAACTATGAACATATGACCTAAGACGGTTGTGAGGGGTATCCTTGGGGACAGGATCCACCTCTTCTGAAACCTTAGCTGTCCAACGAGGTCTATGAAGTTAAAGGTCTTCTTCTTTAGGTATATCCTGTGGGCAGCTGCGAGGTCAAAGAAGTCCTCTATAGTGTCCTCTATCTCCTCCTTCACCTTCTCTATGCCGTAAAAGCGTATGCCCACCGAGTATATCATCTGAAACTCCCAGTAGGTCGCCAGAAAGTGGGAGGCTTTTACTATCCTCTTCTCTATGTTTTCCTCATCCGTTGATATGTAAGAGCTGAACCTCTCAAGAAGCTGGGGGTCAAACTCCTTCAGAGAGTCTCCAACCTTCCTGAGTAGAAAGCTGTTTATCTCCTTCCTCCTTTCCCTCAAGAGCCTGTGAAACACCTGAGGTTTTATATCCGTGAGGATAGCCCTCTGGAGTGCCTCAAACACGAGCCCCTCTATAAGGTAGTTCCAGTCAATCTTCAGTCCTCTGAGGCTCTCCTCATACCTTCCTACCACGTAGGCTATAGCTGCTTTGTGAGCCTGCTTATCAAGCTCGGTAATGTGAAAGGGCTTTGGGTGGTCGTTCCACCTCTCTATGTAGGCGAGGTCGTACAGCTTGAGGAGTATGCCTACGAGACCGCTGTGCATACCTATGATTCTATCAGAAGTGCCTGTAACCACCTTCCACCGCCTTTCCATCCACAAAAACACCCTCTCCTTCGGAGAGGGTCCCTATCTCGCTCATGTCTAAGAAGGGGTTCCATCTCTCCCTCGGATGGGTAAATAGGAGCTGGTAGTCCTCCCCTCCCAGCAGGGCGTACTCCTTCGGGTCCTTGCCGTATTTATCGCAGAATCTCTTAAGCTCTTCCGATAGGGGAAGCTTGGAGCTCTCTATATCTATCCTTACTCCGCTCCTCTCACTTATGTGAAGGGCGTCAGCCACCAAGCCGTCGCTTATGTCCATGCTGGCGTTGGCGTACTTCTGTATGTGCCTCACGTAGTCTATCCTCGCCGTGGGTCTGAGATGCCTCTCTATAAGGGTTAGCTCAAAGTCTTCGTAGCTTCCCTTCTCCATCTTAAGGAGCTCAAGCCCAGCCCTTGAGTCTCCGAGGGTTCCAGAGACGAAGAGGCTATCACCGGGCTTAGCCCCGCCCCTACCCACAGCTCTTTCACTCCTACCGACGAGGAAGACGTCAACACCTATCCTCTCCGCCCTTGAAACGTTCCCACCGACAACCTTGCACCCGTAAAAGTCACAGGCTCTCTTTATCCCTTCATACATCCTCTCAACCAGAGAGACCTCCACATCGGGTAGCATAAGGGACACGAGAGCCCACTCAGGGGTGCCACCGTTTCCGACCACATCGCTCACGTTCACACTGATTGCCTTCCATCCTACAGCCTCAGGGGGGTACCTTCTGAGGAAGTGGACATCCTCAAGCAACAGGTCTGTTGTAAGGAGAAGGTTCTCACCGCACAGCTCCAGAAGGGCACAGTCATCACCTATAACCTCAGAGCCGAGGATCTTTTTAAGCCTGTCTATAAGTCCAAACTCTCCTA
>NZ_JBWONM010000044.1:0-11560 GCF_056450045.1 Hydrogenivirga sp. | reverse complement strand
CTTTCCAGAGCGATGGGAGAGTTTGAGGATATCTATCCCATACTTGAATCTCTCTCTAAGGAGTACGTCTTCGTTATGAAGGGGGAGAGGATATCTGAAAGGTGGGAGAAGGAGCTCGGGTACAGAGCCTGCAGGAC
This sequence comes from Hydrogenivirga sp., assembly GCF_056450045.1. NCBI lineage: Bacteria > Pseudomonadati > Aquificota > Aquificia > Aquificales > Aquificaceae > Hydrogenivirga > Hydrogenivirga sp. Next base: position 11,423 of record NZ_JBWONM010000044.1, on the reverse strand, counting down.
AAAGGTTCCCAAACTGCCCCCCTCTTACATCCTCTGGAAGAGGTTAAAATAATAAACTTATGCGTAAGAGACCTGTTCTCGTTGTCAACTTCGGCTCCCAGTATGTTCAGCTGATAGCCCGCCGGGTGAGGGAGCTCGGGGTTTACAGTGAGATAGTTCACTGGGATACACCCCTTGAAGAGCTCCTTGAGAAGGAGCCTTACGGCTTTATATTCTCTGGAGGACCTGCTTCCGTATACACGGAGGATGCACCCCTTCCACCCCCGGAGATTTACGAGCTCGGGCTTCCCATCCTCGGCATATGCTACGGGCTTCAGGTCTTAGCCCACCAGCTCGGAGGCAAGGTTGAGAAGTCGGACCATCAGGAGTACGGTAGAGCCCGGCTCAGGATAGTGAAGAGGGACCCCATCTTTGAGGGTATTCCCGATGAGTTTGATGTCTGGATGAGCCATGCGGATAAGGTTTCCCTACTGCCCCCGGGCTTTGAGACCTTGGCGGTCTCCGACAACTCTCCCCACGCGGTGATAGCGGATAGAAGTAGGAAGTTCTACGGCTTTCAGTTCCATCCAGAGGTTGTTCACACAGCCTACGGGAAGGAGCTTCTAGCTAACTTCATCTACGGGATATGTCGAGCCCAGAGAAACTGGGAGATGGGAGATTTCATATCTGAGAAGCTCGTGGAGATAAGAAAGACCGTAGGGGACGCCCACGTGATAGCAGCCCTCTCCGGAGGGGTTGACTCAACGGTTGCCTCTGTCCTCGTCCACAGGGCTATAGGCGATAGGCTCCACTGCTTCTTCATAGACCACGGGCTCCTTAGACTTGGTGAGAGGGAGGAGGTTGAGTCCTACCTTCGCTCCCTCGGACTCCCCCTTCAGGTAATTGATGCGAGTAAGCTGTTTCTGACAAGGCTCAAGGGTGTTGAGGATCCCGAGGAGAAGAGAAGGATAGTGGGAAATACCTTCATAGAGGTGTTTGAGGAGGAGGCTAAGAAGGTTGAGGGGGCTGAGTTCCTGCTCCAGGGAACCCTCTACCCGGACGTGGTTGAGAGCGCGGGCATAAAGGGCTCTGCGAAGATAAAGACCCACCACAACGTGGGAGGACTGCCCGAGAGGATGCACCTCAAGCTCTTAGAGCCCTTCAGAGAGCTCTTCAAGGACGAGGTGCGCCAGATAGGGAGGCTCCTGGGAATACCTGAGGAGATACTTGGCAGGCACCCCTTCCCGGGTCCAGGACTCGCCATAAGGATAATAGGAGAGGTTAACGAGGAGGACCTGAACATACTCAGGAGAGCTGACGCCATCTTCATTGAGGAGCTCAAGAGGCAGGGCTTTTACAACAGGGTGTGGCAGGCTTTCGCCGTCCTGCTACCCATAAGGTCCGTTGGGGTCATGGGAGATGTGAGAACCTACGAGAAGGTCATAGCCCTGAGGGCTGTTGAGAGCACCGATGGCATGACCGCAGACTGGTACAGGTTTCCTCCCGACTTCCTTGACCACGTCATGAGGAGGATAATAAACGAGGTGCGGGGGGTAGGAAGGGTCGTTTACGACATATCCTCCAAACCCCCTTCTACCATTGAGTGGGAGTGATCACTTCATAGGAGGACACTTGGGTGACCTCGGTCTGTCCTTGAACTTTAGGTCCCACTCAAGGGCTTCCTTTACAGCCTCTCTCTTCTCCTCATCAGTCAGCTCTGTCTTGTACTTGAGGACCCATCCCTGGGCGAGTATCCAGGGGTCGGAGCCTATCTTCTCCCTGTTGAGGTTGTATATTGAGGGCCAGTAGAGGGAGCTCCCGTATATCCTCGCGGATATGTCCCATAGGGTATCGCACCAGCCGACGGTTACCTCCCCGTACTCTTCTTCAGGAGCAGGAGCTTCCTCCTGAACTGCCTCAACTACCGGAGGTGGAGCCTCTTCCTTTGCCTTCTCCCTTTCGGCTATCTTCTGTTTGGCACTCTCAAGGAGGCGTCTAGCTTCACTGAGAAGTCCCCTTGACTCCTTCAGGTTGTTCTTTGCCTCTTCAATGTTCTTTTTGGGAGCTTCAAGTTCTTTATCAACCTCTTCAAGGGCGGACTTGGTGGCACAGGACTGGTTAACTATGAAAGCCGCCGATAGACCGACCAAGGGAAGAAGCGCGATTATCCCTCTTCTCATTCCATTACCTCCTGCTCACTCACCCTGCTCAAGCTTCTTGTTTATCTCCTCCGCCATAGCCTTTACCTCTTGAGCTTCCTTCTTTACCTCTTCCGTCTCCTTCTTTACCTGCTCGGTTTCCTTCTTAAGGGCTTCAACCTCCTGCCTGAGGGCATCAACCTCAGACTTGGATGCACAGGAAGAACCGAGAAGAGCTATGGCACCTATTCCGAGGACGGGGAGCAGAACCCTAATCTTCTTCATACCATTCCCTCCTATGTAAGTTCTATCGTTTACTATAATATCATCTTTAATGCCAAAGAGAAGGGACATAGAGAAGATACTGATAATAGGCTCCGGTCCCATCGTCATAGGTCAGGCTGCCGAATTTGATTACTCGGGAACTCAAGCCTGTAAGGCTTTAAAGCAGGAAGGTTACAGGGTGGTGCTTGTAAACTCAAACCCAGCCACAATAATGACGGACCCCGAGATAGCCGACAGCACCTACGTTGAACCCCTGACGGTAGAGATCCTTGAGGAGGTCATAAAGAGGGAAAGACCCGATGCCCTCCTTCCCACCTTAGGGGGTCAGACAGCTCTCAACCTGTCGGTCAAGCTCTACGAGGAGGGGATACTTGAGCGATACGGTGTTGAGATGATAGGGGCTAACTACGAGGCTATCAAGAAGGGGGAGGACAGGGAGCTTTTCAAGAGGGCTATGTCCAACATAGGTTTGAAGGTCCCCGAAAGTGCGGTGGTCTCTTCCGAAGAGGAAGGCTTGAAGGCTGTGGAGGAGATAGGCTTTCCCGTGATACTCAGACCAGCCTTCACCTTGGGAGGTACCGGAGGATCAATTGCTTACAACATTGAGGAGTTCAAGCAAAAGCTGGATACAGCCCTCCAGACCTCACCCATACATCAGGTTCTCATTGACAAGTCCCTTATAGGCTGGAAGGAGTTTGAGTTTGAGGTGATAAGGGACAAGGCGGACAACGTTATCATCGTCTGCTCCATTGAGAACTTTGACCCTATGGGTGTCCACACCGGTGATTCCATAACAGTTGCACCCGCCCAGACCCTGACTGACAAGGAGTATCAAGTGCTGAGGGATGCCTCAATAGCGGTCATAAGGGAGATAGGGGTTGATACAGGAGGTTCAAACATTCAGTTCGCCGTCAGTCCTGAGGACGGAGACTTCTACGTAATAGAGATGAACCCGAGGGTTTCAAGGTCTTCAGCCTTGGCTTCCAAGGCTACAGGCTTTCCGATAGCGAAGGTGGCGGCAAAGCTGGCGGTAGGCTACACCCTTGATGAGCTCAAGAACGATATAACCAAGTTCACGCCCGCCTCCTTTGAACCGACCATTGACTACGTTGTGGTCAAGATACCGAGATTTGACTTTAAGAAGGTCCCCGGAGCGGACACAACCCTGACCACCATGATGAAGTCGGTGGGGGAAGTGATGGCCATCGGGAGGACCTTCAAGGAATCCCTCCTTAAGGCTGTGAGGAGCCTTGAGCTTGACAGGTACGGTCTGTCTTTCCCAAAGATGGAGGTCAGCGACCAGGACCTTGTCAGGAACCTCAGAACCCCCAATGAGGATAGACTCTGGTACATAGCGGAGGCTTTCAGGAGGGGATACACCGCGGATGAGGTATACGAGTACACGAAGATAGACCGGTGGTTTCTCTTCAACATCCTCCAGATAGTTGAGCTTGAGGAGAGGCTCAGGAAGGAGGAGCTCACACCCGAGCTGATGAGGGAGGCGAAGGGTATGGGTTACTCAGACAACGAGATAGCAAAGCTCAGGAATACATCCGAGGATGAGGTCAGGTCTATCAGGCTTAAGGAGGGTATAAGACCTTCCTTCAAGGGGGTTGATACCTGCGCAGGGGAGTTCGTTGCCTATACGCCCTACTACTACTCCTCCTACGAGGAGCCCTTCTTCACCCTTGAGGGAGGAGCTGTCTTGGACGAAGATTAGCTTATTAGCATATTTTTAAGCCTTTTTAAGTCATTAAAAATTCTTATCCAGAGAGAACATCCCAGGAATTTAAATAGTAGTGATACCCAAAAGGGAGGTGGAAGTATGAAGAGGACACTGCTTGGAATAGCTCTCCTTGGAGGAGTCTCACTGGCTCAGCCCGTCTTCATGGACGGCGAGTGGGCAAAAGCCTTCTGCGAGGTCTGGAACAACACCCCGACCTTAGTAAACGAGCTCGGGAAAAACGGCGCCTGGAACGAGGTCCCTGAGAGGAGGCTCTTTTTATACCGCAGGGACTGCGGGAAGGATAAGATGGTCCAGCTGACCATAAAGAACGAAAACGGAAAGGCTGTCTGCGTTTACGGCGGACCAAAGAAGGATGAGAGGACGGATAACGACTTCCTCATGTATGCGGACACCAAGAGGTGGCTTGAGATGGGCAGGAAGGAGTACGGACCTATGAGGGCTATGATGTTTGGAAGGCTGAAGTTCAAAGGACCAAAATGGGTTGCCATGAGGAACATGGGTCCCTTTGAGGCTTTTCTTGATGCCATTGATGAGGTACAATCTGATACGAGCAGATGCCCATAAAGGTCCTTTACAGAGGCAGGGAGATAGAGATACCCGAGAAGAAGATCAAGGCGAAGGAGCTCCTTAAGAAGATGGGGCTTTCGCCCCTCTCTTCCCTTGTTGTAAAGAACGGGGAGGTTATCTCCGAGGAGGACTACGTTACCGAGGATGATAACATAAGGGTTATAAATGCGATTTCTGGGGGAGCTTAAAAGCTTAGACTGGCTTCTTCTTGTGCCTCTCTTGGGGATTCAGCTCTTTGGTCTCCTCGGGGTCTACAGCGCTTCCTCAAGCGAGGGAATGCCCATACTCTTTAAGAAGCACCTCCTGTACCTGCTTCTCAGCTGGACGATAATACTTTTCCTCTCACGGGAGAAGTTCAGGAACGTCCTTGACTTATCCCTTTACCTCTACCTCTTCAACCTCTTCCTCCTTGTCCTCGTCTTAGTGATGGGAAGGGAGGTTTACGGGGCGAGGAGGTGGCTGAGCCTCGGCTTTATAAATATTCAGCCTTCAGAGTTCATGAAGCTCTCCCTCCTTCTGCTGTCCGCCTATCTACTTCCCCACATAAGAGGGTTAAGGGACAGGAAGGTTCTCCTTCTGCTCTTTGCCTTCTCAATACCTGCGGTAGTTACCCTCAAACAGCCGGACCTCGGAACAGCCGCAACCTACTTCGTTCCTCTGATGGTAATGCTCTACGTTAGGGGCGTCAGGTTGAGGTACTTTGTCCTCACCGCCCTCGGGTTTCTGCTCTCCTCACCCATCCTATGGGGTTTCCTGAAGGAATATCAGAGGAAGAGGATACTTGCGGTCATTGACCCCTACAGCGATTACCTTGGAAGCGGATACCAGCTCATCCAGTCCGTTATAGCTATAGGCTCGGGAGGTTTAACGGGCAAGGGTCTTTTAAAGGGAACCCAGTCTCAGCTCCTCTTCCTCCCAGAAGCCCACACCGATTTCGTCTTTTCGGTCATAGGTGAGGAGCTGGGATTCTTGGGAACCTTCTTTTTGCTGCTCTTCATCTTCTTATTCTTGCTCAGGCTCCTTAGCTATCTCAGGCAGACCCTAACCGCCTCAGAGACCCTCTTTGTAGCAGGAGCCTTCTCCCTCCTATTCTTCCAATATGCGGTGAACATACTCATGACCCTCGGTCTCTTTCCCATTGTGGGAATACCTCTCCCCTTCGTCAGCTTCGGTGGAAGCTCCATGCTCACCTTCAGCCTGATGGTTGGACTGCTTATGAGCATATACAGGGAGTTTAAGGGGAGCCTGCCAACCCTTCCGAGGGAAGTAAATTATGAGTGATGGTTAAGGCTATTTATATCCACATACCCTTCTGCTCTTACAAGTGTCCTTACTGTGACTTTACCTCCCTCGTTGACGCTCCCATCTCCCCATCGGACTACCTCAGCCTCCTTGTGAGGGAGGCAAAGCTCTACAGGGACGTTGAAGCCTCCCTGAGGACCCTTTACCTCGGTGGTGGAACTCCCACCCTCCTGAGTCCTGAAGAGATAGGCGGGCTCTTGGAAGGTCTTTCCTCCATCTTTGAGCTCTCCTCCCTTGAGGAGGTAAGCGTTGAGTGCAATCCCGAAACCTACCGCTACGCTGAGTTCAAGAGGCTCCTGGGCTACGGGGTGAACCGCCTCAGCATAGGCGCCCAGAGCTTTACCCGTAAGGGTCTCTCAGCCTTGGGCAGGAGGCACACTCCCGAGGATACGGTAAGAGCCTTCTCAGAGGCAAGGGATGCAGGTTTTAGTAACATAAACCTTGACCTCATCTACGGCTACCCTGGACAGAAGCCCGAAGATGTTGAGCTTGAGCTTGAGGTTATAGAGAGGTTGAAACCTGAGCACATCTCCGCCTACCTGCTCACGCCCTACGAGGGGACTCCCATGGGTTTTGCCCTCCTCTCTGGGAGGTTGAAACAGCCCCAGGAAGAGGAGCTCGCTGAGGTTTATGAAAGGCTCTGGAGGGGACTCAAGGCTCTGGGATATGAGAGGTATGAGATATCCAACTGGAGCCTGCCGGGGAAGGAGTGCAGGCACAACCTCGTTTACTGGAAAGGGGAGGAGTTCCTCGGTCTTGGACTCTCCGCCTGGGGTTACTTTGGGATGGTCCGTTACGGGAACACGAAGGTCTTAAAATCTTACGGCGAAGCCGTCCTGACGAATAAAAAGCCCGTTGCCAAGGAGGTCAGGCTCAGCGAGAGGGATGTCTTTGAGGAGGCTCTGATGCTGAAGCTTCGCCTCAAGTGGGGTCTTGAGCTCTCGGAGAGTTACCTCATACCTGAACATCTCAGAGACCTCTTTGAGGTGAGGGGAAACCTTATGGGAATAAAGGAAGAGTACATGCTCCTGTCCAACGAAATAACTACAGAGGTTCTGCTGTATAATTCTGATAGAAACACTCTGGAGGTAAGGAATGGCTAAGATATACTACGACAGCGATGCAACCCTTGAACCCTTAAAGGACAAAAAGGTAGCCATACTCGGATACGGAAGTCAGGGACATGCCCACGCCCTCAACCTCAGGGATAGCGGTGTGGAGGTCGTAATAGGACTTCATGAGAAGAGCAGGTCAAGGGAGAAGGCAAAGTCCGACGGCTTTGAGGTTCTCCTTCCCTCCGAAGCTGCGAAGGTGGCGGACGTGATAATGTTCCTCGTCCCCGACACCGTTCAGCCCGACCTCTACAGGGAGTGCGTTGAGCCGAACCTTGATTCTACGAAGACCCTTGCCTTCGCCCACGGCTTCAACATCCACTTCAGACAGATAGTCCCTCCAAAGGATGTGGACGTCTTCATGGTTGCTCCTAAGGGACCCGGTCACCTCGTTAGGTGGATGTACGAGGAGGGAAAGGGAGTCCCGGCTCTCGTAGCTATATATCAGGACGCCTCCGGGACCTGCCTTGACAAGGCTCTCGCCTACGCGAAGGGTCTTGGAGCCCCCCGTGCGGGTGTTATAGAGACGACCGTCAAGGAGGAGACCGAGACGGACCTCTTCGGTGAGCAGTCGGTCCTCTGCGGTGGGGTCACAGCCCTCATAAAAGCTGGCTTTGAGACCCTCGTTGAGGCTGGCTACCAGCCGGAGGTAGCCTACTTTGAGTGCCTCCACGAGCTCAAGCTCATAGTTGACCTGATCTATCAGTACGGCATAGCCGGCATGAGGTACTCCATCTCCGACACAGCCAAGTACGGGGACGTGACGAGGGGAGACAGGATATACGAGGCGGTCAAGCCCCTGATGGAAAAGATACTCCTTGAGATACAGAGGGGTGAGTTCGCAAGGGAGTGGGTCTTAGAGAACAAGGCTGGAAGACCCGTTTACAACGCCCTCCTTGAGAGGGACAGGGAGCACCTCATAGAGAAGGTTGGCGAGGAACTCAGGAAGATGATGCCCTGGATAACGGGGAAGGAGCTTAAATGAACCTGACCAGCAAGAGGGATAACCTCAAGAAGCTTTACGTCCCCTTAGGTCTTGCGGTGGCGAGAACGGGTATTCACCCAAACCTTGTAACCCTCATATCCCTGTTCTTGGGAACGGTATCAGCCTACTTCTTCTACCACGAAAAGGTCTTAACAGCGGTCGGCTTCCTCGTCCTCTCAGGACTCTTTGACCTGATAGACGGAGTCGTTGCCCGGGAGACGGAGAGGACAACGAAGTTCGGTGCGGTTTTTGACTGGATTGCGGACAAGTGGGTTGATGGCTTCGTTCTCGGAGCTGTCGGCTTTGCCTACGCGTCACCCTTTGTAGCGGTTACCGCTGTTACTGTATCAATGCTCCACTCCTTCATAAAGCCCGTCGCCTATGCAGAGATAGGGTACTCCGCCAGGGTTAAGGGTAAGATAAAGGACCCCCTTGAGGGGGTGGGCTTCTTCGGAAGACCCGAGACCTTTTTAGCCCTTATACTCTTCTCCCTCCTTGAGAGGGCGCACTTCCCTCTGGGACTCAACTTCGGGATAAAGATAATCGCCCTCCTGAGCCTCGCATCCCTGCTGCTCAGGGTTATATACCTATACAAACACTACGGAAGGGAGTACGAGTGATGGAAAAGAGACCCTACGTGATCATAGTCTCGGAGGTGAGCATAGACGGAAAGCTGACCCTCTACAGGGGAGCCTCTTCAAAGGAGCTCATGAGCCTCATGGACAAGGAGGCTTACAGATACCTTCACGAGATAAGGGCGAAGGTGGACGGCATAATGGTGGGCTGTGAGACGGTGAGAACCGATAACCCGAGCCTCACCGTCAGGTACGTCAAGGGCAAGAACCCCACGAGGGTCATACCCTGCTCAACAGCCAACGTGCCCTTGGACTCCAACGTCCTGAACACTGAGGAGGCACCGACCATAATAGCTACTACCGAGAGGGCACCCAAAGAGAGGGTGGAGAAGATAAAGGAGAAGGGCGCTCAGGTGATATTTGCGGGAGATGAGCTCGTTGACTTTGACCTCCTCCTGCCCAAGCTCTACGATATGGGTATAAAGACCCTCATGGTTGAGGGTGGCTCATCCATAAACTGGGAGTTCGTCAGGCGCAGGGCTGTAAATGAGATAAGGCTCATCCACCTTCCAGTCATAGTTGGTGGCGAGAACGTTCCCACTCTAGTCGGCGGTGAGGGATTCAAGAAGCTCAAGGACATACTACACTTGAGGCTTCGCTCCCACTTCAGGAGGGGAAATCAGCTCATAACCGAATGGGAGGTCGCCGGCTGAGAGGTGCTCGTAGCCCTCGTCCTTTCCTTCTTCCTCATACTTGCAGGTTACGTTGTTGACGCCCTCCAGTCTTCCTCCACAGCCTCAAGCTACGTTGAGAGGGTTTACCTCAAACAGCAGTCCTACCACGCCCTCATTTCAATCCTTCCCTACGTTCTCCTCCAGCTCAAGAGAGAGGACTCTTCCATAGATACCCTCACAGACCCCTGGGCTCTCCCCTTCGTGGTTGAGACCGAGAGGGGAAGGCTTGAGATAAACATCTACGACGAGGACAGGTTCTACAACCTAAACTACGTGGGAAAGAGCGACCTTTACAGAGCCATCTTTGAGAGGCTCCTCACCCTCCTTGATATAAGCCCCGGCTACGTGGAAAGGCTCCTTATATGGGAGGGGAATAAGTCAGGAAGCTTTGAAACGAGATTTCCCATAAAGGGAGCCCCCCTTGACTCCGTACAGGAGCTCTCCTACATAGGCATGAGCAGGGAAGAGCTCTACGGGAGGACTGTGGGAGATGTGAGCTACCCGGGGCTTCTCAGCCTTGTGACCGTCCACTCCTCGGGAAAGATAAACGTAAACACAGCTCCGAAGTATGTGCTTATGGCTCTTGACCCCCGCATAGATGGGAGCCTTGCGGACAGGATAATTGAGTACAGGAGCACGAAGCCCTTCAAAAACCTCAATGACCTTATCCTCGTTGAGGGGATGAGCTTTGATATCCTCCACAGGATAAAGGACGTTGTTGACGTTAAGAGTACCTACTTCAGGATCACCATCACCGTGAAAACGGGGGATGTTGAAACGAGCCTCGTGGTCGTTTACGATAGAAGCAGCGGCAAGGTGGTTTACAAGAGGCTCTACTGATGGCAAGCTTCCTATACGAAGGATTGAAGAATGGCAGGAAGGTCAGGGGGGAGGTTGAGGCTCAGAGCAGGAAGGAAGCGCTCCTGAGGCTTCGCTCCGAAGGCATACGTCCCCTATCCATAGAACCGGTCTCTGAGAGGAGACCCTTCTGGAAGAGGGAGCTCTACATAAGGAAGCCCTCCGAAGAAGAGCTCTCCTTCATACTGCTCCAGCTCTCCGTTCTCTTAGAGTCAGGCATACCTCTGGCGAGGTCTCTTGAGCTCGTCTCTTCCCAAACCGAGGACAGCAGGATATCTTCGGCTCTCCTTCAGATAAAGGAGGACGTTGAGAGGGGAGAGAGCCTTGCGACGGCTTTCAGAAGGAGCGGAATCTTCCCTCAGTTCCTTTCAGAGATGCTGACCGCGGCTCAGACGGGAGAGAACTTGGAGAGGATCTTTGAGATAGCCGGGAAGCACCTTGAAACCGTTGCAGACATGAAGTCACGGATAATCAGCGCCATAACCTACCCATCCGTTGTTATAGCCTTCAGCCTCTTTGCCCTCTTTGTAGCCATAAAGTTTGTGGTGCCGAAGATAGCCTCCGTACTTACAGGCTTTGGGAGAGAGCTTCCCCTTATCACCAAGGCGGTCATTCTCCTCTCAGAGCTCCTGACCTACGCCCTCTATCTGTCACCCCTCCTTGTACTTGCCTTCCTTTACAGGGAAAGGCTCTTTGGAAGGGAAAGGCTTGACAGGTTCTTGCTCAGGATACCCCTCGTAGGGAAGGTGAGCTTCTACTTCAATCTATCGCGCTTTGCCTACACCCTCTATATGACGCTCCTGTCCGCTGTTCCAATAACGAGCGCCTTCAGGATAGCTGTGGGCAGTATATCCAACACCTACATGAGAGAGCGCCTTGGAGAACTTGCGGAAGAGATAGAGAGGGGAAGGTCCCTTTCCTGGGTTCTGAAGAAGTCTGAGCTATTCCCTCCCCTATTCCTCAACCTCGTTGAGACGGGAGAGAGCGGTGGGGAGCTTGAGAAGATGCTGAGCCTCGTCGCTGACCTTTACCGAAGGGAGGCTCTCAGGGTAATAAACCTCTGGGTCAGGCTCATTGAGCCCCTCTCCATCCTGATAATAGGAGCCATAGTGGGACTGATAGTCATGAGCGTCCTTCTCCC
>NZ_JBWONM010000043.1:0-4653 GCF_056450045.1 Hydrogenivirga sp. | reverse complement strand
GCTTTGCAGCCACATCCTTGACCATCAGAGCCTTGAGGTTCCCCTCACCTCTGAGAAACTGACCCTGAACCTCTATTATCTCGTCTATTATTCTCCTCAGGTTTTCCCTTCTCACTGATAGAATCTTGCGAAAGTTCTCGTAGCGTTCCACATAATCCCTCAAAAACTCCTTAGCCTCGCCCTTGACCTTCTTGAGCATTTGCAGGTAGGTAGTATTCGGTCTTATGTCAATCAGGTCCTCGTAGAGATAACCCACCAGCTCTCCGTCATCAAGTTCAATCACAGCGTCAACCTTTGCTACCTTAAGCGTGGGCGATTCTTCCTCTATAGGAGAGGTTCTCAGGTGTGTGAGTTTCCTCCTGCTCTCCTCAGAGACCCTCTCCCCCCTGAGGGCTTTCTCAAGCTCCTTCAAGAGCCGGGCTTCCTCCTCCGGGTAGAGCTCCCTTATCTGAAGCCTTGCAAACTCCTGAAAGTCCCTTGAGCACACACCAAGGGGCTCAAGACCCATGACGAACTCCCTGAGGTCCTCAACGTAGTCCTCCGATACCCCAAACTTCTGAGCCACCTCCGCGATATCTGCCCTGTAGAAGCCTCTTTCATCAACGCCCGATATAAGCTCAAGGGCTATCCTGAGGTCAATCCCTTCAAGCTCAGCCCTCACATTCCTTTGGAGAAGCTCAAGGGGATGAATCCTGTAAACCGCCTCCGGGGACCTGCTTTCCTCAAAGAACCTTACAGCCCTGTCCGAAATGTAGATGTCTTCAATGAAGGGATTGGACTCTTTTTCCTCCTTTAGAAGCTGTTCAAGCTCCTGAACAGAGTAGAGCAGTACCTCTACCTGGTTTTTAAGCAAAAGGTTCAGGTTCAGTTTTAGCTTTAGCTGGAGCTCGTTCCTAAGCATCAATCTTTAATATCTTCCGGAACACCGAAGTTGTCTCTGACCTGTCCCTCACCTAAGATTATGAACTTTGGAATGGTCAGCTCCTCAAGCGCCATGGGACCCCTTGCGTGTATCTTGTCCGTTGAAATTCCCATCTCCGCCCCCAGACCGAACTCGTTTCCATCGGTAAAGCGGGTAGAGGCGTTCACATAGACAGCCGCTGAATCTACCTCTCTCAGAAACTTCATAGCCCTGCTGTAGTCCTCCGTAACTATGGCGTCGGAATGCTTGGAGCCGTACTTCTCTATAAAGGCTATCGCCTCATCAATATCCTCCACAACCTTGACCGCCAGTATGAGGTCAAGGAACTCCTCGTAGTAATCCTCCTCCGTCGCCGGAACCGCCTTTACGAAGGAGAGTTTGGGATCCTTTTTAATTATCTCAAGGCTCTCCTCATCGCATCTCAGCTCAACACCAGCCTTCCCCAGATAGTAAGCCATCTTCGGGAAAAACTCACCGAGTATCCTTCTGTTTACCACGAGGTTCTCAACAGCGTTGCACACCGAAGGTCTCTGAACCTTAGCGTTGTAAACTATATCGTAGGCTTTCTCAAGGTCCGCCCTGTCGTCAACGTATATGTTGCAAACCCCCTTGTAGTGTTTTATGACGGGGACCTTTGCATGCTCCGTGACAGCCCTTATAAGGCTCTCACCACCCCTCGGTATGGCAACATCAACCTTACCCTCCATGCCGAGTATCTCCCAGACTATCTCCCTCTCGGTTCTGTCTATGAACTGAACAGCCTCCTTTGGGAAACCCTCTTCTTCAGCCGCCTGACGGAGAAGCTCAACGAGAACCCTGTTGGAGTTTATAGCCTCCTTGCCGCCCCTGAGAACAACCGCATTTGAGGACTTCATGCAGAGCGAAGCTGCCTCAACGGTTACGTTAGGTCTTGATTCATAGACTATGAATATGACTCCGAGGGGGACCCTCATCCTCCCCACCTTCAAGCCGTTAGGGAGATTCCACATCTTGACGACTTCACCCACAGGATCGGGAAGGCTCGCTACATCCCTGAGGACCTTGATCATGCCATCAATCCTCTTGTCGTTCAGAACGAGCCTGTCTATAACAGCCGGCTTCAGTCCTATGCTCTTTGCATACTCTATGTCCTTGCTGTTCTCCGCCTTTATCCTCTCGCGGTTTTCATCAAGGAGCTGGGCAGCCCTGAGGAGCGTTTTGTTCTTTACCTCAGTCTTAAGGGATGTTAGCTCCCTAAGGACAGCCCTCGCCGCCTCAACCTTTTCCAGGGCATAGCTCTTTAGTGAAGTCGTCTCCATTCCTTTTTACCTCCTTGCAAGAGACCCTTCATCTCATCCTCAACCACCCAGAAGAATAGTATAGCTCCCAAGAGCAGGTTGAGCGAACTGATGATATATCCTAAACAAGATACTTTCTACGCTTGAAGGTTCTCCCGGTTATATTCCTGCAGGCAAGCTCAAAAAGGAAGGCAGAAAGGAGCACACCGGCTTCAGTGTATAAACTTCCTCTCTGTTCTTGCCACTGGTATGAAGTTAGTATCAGGACTATAAATAGCACCACAAAGAAGTTCAGGACTATCACGGGTCTGGAACCCCCCACTTCCCCTGCGAGTCTGTAGTGGGAAGCTATAACGAATAGGTATATTACAAGGAAGACGAAGCTTATCAGATAGGATATACCCCCAAGGTCAAAGAAGAGAGCAAGGAGGACGCTCAGAACAGCGGTAGCATAGAGACCCTCCGGTTCCCCAAACCACACCTTCCTCTCAAACATTCGGGGAAGTTGTCCCTTCTTAGCCAGCACATAGGCTACGTTCGCCCCTCCATACAGAGTTGCATTAATAGCCGAGGATGTTGAAAAGAGAGCTCCTATAGAGACAAGTTTAAAGCCAAGGTCCCCCAGAAAGGGTTTAGAGGCTTCAGCAAGTGCATACTCCTTCGCCTCCACAAGCCCTTCAGCCCCGAGGTTCCCAAGGGCAACGCTGGCAACAGAGATATAGACTATCGCCACTATCACTATGCTTGTGTATATAGCTTTCGGAACAGTTCTCTCGGGATCTTCTATATTCTCCGAGGCGTTCGTAACAAGCCCAAAACCCATATAGGTCAGAAAGAGCACGGAGGCGGCGTAAAAGGTGTTCGTTAAACCGGGAAAGGAGATAGAGGGCTTTAGGAAATCCGGATTCACGCTCCAAACACCAAAAACAACGAATGTTAGCAGAACGAGTAACTTTCCAAGAACTATCCAAAACTCCGACCTTCCTACAGCCTTGGAGCCAAAGAAGTTAAGGGCTGTAAAGAAAGCCACCACGAGAACCTCAATCTCCATAAAGACATAACCTTTGACACTCATACCAAGGAGAGCGAGGAGATATCCTGCGAAAGCCTTTGCAAAGAGAGATATTGAAACCACGTAGCTGAACCACATGAGTATGCTCAGAGTTCCTGTTAATGCATTGTTGCCTATACCTCTCAATATGAACTCAATGGGTCCTGCATTGGACACATACCTTGAACCAAGCTGAGCATAGGAGTAGGCAACGGATAGAGAAAAGAGAGCAGCGATTGCAAAGGCCAAAGGTAAGTTGGCACCGCATATCTGGGCTCCAACACCAAGTATTGAGAAAATCCCAGCCCCTATCATAGTCCCTACAGCTATAGAAACCGCCTCCCAGAACCCCATCTTCCTTTGCATGTTCCATAATTTACCATGGCTTGTGTTAAAATACTTCCTTCGCAGGTTAAGGAGGAAGGAAGAATGAGAGTCAAGGGACCCTCTTCAAGGAAACGCAAGAAGAAGATACTCAAGCTCGCCAAAGGCTACAGAGGAATGAGGCATTCCTCCTACAGGAGGGCTAAGGAAGCCGTAATGAGAGCCCTCTACTACGAGTACAGGGATCGCAGGCTCAGGAAGAGAGAGTTCAGGAGGCTGTGGATAGCCCGTATAAACGCAGCGGTCAGACCTTACGGTCTCTCCTACAGCAAGTTCATAAACGGACTCAAGAAGGCTGGTGTGGAGCTTGATAGGAAGGTCCTCGCCGACATGGCAGTCAGAGACCCCGAAGGATTCTCCCAGATAGTTGAGAGGGCAAAGGCTGCCCTTTCGTGAGATGAACGACCTTGAAGGTTTAAAGGAGCAGGTATTAAAGGAGCTTGAATCTGTAAAGAGCTCCGAGGAGCTTCAGCACTTAAGGGCTAAGTACCTTGGAAGGAAGGGAATCCTCACCACAGCGCTCAAAAGGATAAAGGAGATACCTCCCGAGGAGAGAAAGGACTACGGGAGGCGAGTGAACGAGCTAAAAAGCTTAATTGAAGCGAAGCTCAGGGAGAAAGAGGAGGAGATCAGGAGAAAGGAGCTGGGAGAGGAGCTTGCAAAGGAATGGGTTGACCTAACCATACCCCTCAAGAACACTGTCGGCAGCCTCCACCCCCTAACACTGACCTTGGAGAGGATAGTTGACATCTTTACGGGCATGGGCTTCAAGGTTGAGGAGGGTCCCGAGGTAGAGCTTGAAGAGTACAACTTTGACAGGCTGAACATACCCAAGGACCACCCCGCAAGGGACATGCAGGACACCTTCTACGTAAACAAACCCGGCTACCTTCTCAGAACCCACACATCCCCGGTTCAGATAAGAACCATGCTCAGGCAAGAGCCACCCATACAGATAATAGCGCCGGGAAAGGTTTATAGGAGGGACGATGATCCCACCCACTCTCCCATGTTCCATC
>NZ_JBWONM010000042.1:0-2134 GCF_056450045.1 Hydrogenivirga sp. | reverse complement strand
TGGGGGTCCTCGCCGAGGGAGAGAGATGCATATCAACCTCCAACAGAAACTTCCCGGGAAGGATGGGACATCCCAAGTCCGAGTCCTACCTCGCAAACCCTGCGGTGGTTGCAGCGAGCGCAATTCTCGGCAGGATAGCCCATCCCGAAGAGGTCGTAAAGGCTGAGGAGCTGGTGGAGGCTTAATAAATCCCAGATGCTCGGGATAATAGGGGGAAGCGGGCTCTATGAGCTTGAAGGACTCAAGGTAAAGGAAGAGAAGTTTATAAAAACCCCCTTCGGAGAGCCCTCCTCACCGGTTGTGATAGGGGAGATAGGAAGCAGAGAGGTAGCCTTCCTCTCAAGGCACGGCAGAGACCACTCTTACCCTCCCCATCTCGTTCCCTACAGGGCAAACCTCTGGGCTCTGAGGGAGGTGGGCGTGAAGAGGGTTCTGGCGGTTTCGGCGGTAGGCAGCATAAACAAGCTATTTGGTGCAGGCGACCTCGTTATCATTGACAGCTTCCTTGACTTTACCAAACAGAGGAAGTCAACCTACTACGAGGGGAGGTTCTCTATTCAGGTGGAAGGTCAGGATGAGGTTGCCAGGCTCCTGAGGGAGAAGAAGGTTGTTCACATAGACGTGTCTGAGCCTTACTGCCCTGAGATGAGGAGGCTTCTCCTTGAGATAATGGAGGAGCTGAGGCTCAGGTACCACCCTGCGGGTGTTTATGCCTGTACAGAAGGTCCGAGGTTTGAGAGCACGGCGGAGATAAGGATGTTGGAGAGGCTCGGTGCGGATGTTGTTGGGATGACGGGATACCCCGAGGTAGTGCTGGCGAGAGAGCTTACGATGTGCTACGCTTCTATCTGTGTAGTCGCTAACCCTGCTGCGGGAATATCAGCCCACAGGCTCACAAGCGATGAGGTCTTAGAGCTCATGGGAAAGACGGAGAGGGAGGTCAAAGCGGTGATATCCTCTTTTGTCCAGAGGCTACCCCTTGAGAGCGGGTGCGAGTGTGAAAAGGTCCTTGAGGGGGCGGAGGTATGATGGAAGAAGTCTTTAATCAGGAGGTTGTAAAGGAGCTGGGCTTTGGCGGTGCGATGGGATTCCTCGTGGGCTTCACCCTTAAGAGGGTCTTCAAGCTCTTAGCCTTCATCATCGGGCTCTACATACTGAGCCTGATATGGCTTGCGGACAACGGCGTCCTTACAGTGAACTGGGGGGCTCTTGGCAAGTTTGTGAGCGGCTTTTTTACTTCCTTTGAGGGCTTTGCGAGGAACGCCGTCAGGACCGTATCCTTTGGGGGGAGCTTTGCGGTAGGACTTGCTCTTGGCTTGAAAGTATAATATTGGCGATGGAAAGGGAAAGGTGGGCGACCCGGATAGGTCTCATCCTCGCTATGGCGGGGAACGCGGTAGGGCTGGGTAACTTCCTCAGATTTCCCGTTCAGGCGGCGGAAAACGGTGGTGGCGCCTTCATGATTCCCTACATAGTCTCCCTTCTCCTGATAGGGATACCCCTCATGTGGGTAGAGTGGGCTATAGGGAGGTACGGAGGCTCTAAGGGACACGGGACAACGCCGGCAATATTCGGGCTTCTGTGGAAGAACAACCTCTCAAAGGTTATAGGTGTCTTCGGGCTCTGGATACCCCTCGTGGTTATAATCTACTACCTCTACATAGAGTCCTGGACACTCGGCTTTGCGATAAAGTTTCTTCTCGGACTCGTTCCCTCAGTTCCGGCGGATGGCACAGACCCGGACACCTATCTAAAGCCCTTCAGGGAGTTTCTTACAAACTACGTGGGTACGGGTGAGGACATAATCTCTCCCTCACTTTACGCCTACGGCGTCTTTCTGATAACAGCCCTTATAAACGTCTGGATTCTGAGCAAGGGTGTGTCTGGGGGAATAGAGCGCTTTGCCAAGATAGCCATGCCTACCCTCTTTCTGCTCGCCGTTATCCTCGTTGTTAGGGTCTTCCTCATAGAGACGGAGCACGGGAAAGCCCTTGATGGGCTCAACTTCCTCTGGAAGCCGGACCTTTCCAAGCTGACGGACCCGGGAGTCTGGATAGCAGCCTCTGGGCAGATATTCTTCACGCTGAGCCTCGGCTTTGGGGCGATAATAACCTACGCCTCTTACATTAGGAAG
>NZ_JBWONM010000041.1:0-10958 GCF_056450045.1 Hydrogenivirga sp. | reverse complement strand
TCTTCAAGGGTGAGATCCTTTACGCTCTTGCCAAAGTACACCCTCGCTGCAGCCTCAACTCCGTAAGCACCGTTTCCAAGGTATATCTGGTTGAGGTAAAGCTCAAGTATCTTCCTTTTGTCAAAGGTCCTCTCTATCTTTATCGCCAAGAGGGCTTCCTTTATCTTCCTCTTCAAGGTCCTCTCCCTCGTCAAAAAGAGGTTCTTAGCCAGCTGCTGGGTTATGGTGCTTCCTCCCTGAACTATCCTCCCCGCCCTTAGATTCGCTATCATAGCCCTGAACAGGGCTCCTATATCAATCCCGAAGTGTGCGAAGAAGTTCCTATCCTCAGCCGCTATGAATGCGTTTATTACCCTCTGAGGGATCTGGTCTATCTTCACGTAGTATCTCTTCTGGACACCTATGTCTCCGTAGTGCCTGTCCCTGTAATCGTAAACGACAGAAGACTGAGGAGGAGTCCAGCCCTCAAGCAGTCTGACGTCTGGAAGCGTCAGGTATACAGCTGTCAGGAAGACAAGCAGGAGCGCACCCAGAATACCGACAGAAATTGATAGGTATATTAATATCTTTTTAAACATGACAAACCTTAACGGTTCACTATAATATTATACCTTCAGCACATATACAAGGAGGAGGCTATGGAAAAAGCTCAGCTTGAGGAATGCAGGAAGAGACTCCTTGAGGAGAAGGCGAAGATACTTGAGAGGTACCTCGCAAAGGAGGAGACTCAGGAGAGGCTTGAGGAGGAGTCAAAGGAGCCGAGGGACTGGGAGGACATAGGTCAGATGACCTATACCGAGGAGCTCCTTGATAACCTCTCCCAGATAGAAATAACCAACCTCAAGGAGATAGACTACGCCCTCAAGAAGATAGAGAACGGCTCCTACGGCGTGTGTGAGAACTGCGGCGAGGAGATATCCTACGAGAGGCTCTGCGTTATTCCCTGGACAAGGTACTGCGCCAAATGTGCTGAGGAGATAGAGAGGGAATCGGGGACCTACATGCCCTCCTACGGATTTGAACCTATGCTAACCGAGGACATAGAGATAGAGAGAGAAGACCTCGGGGAGGCGTAAGATGAAGGAGGTTGAGCTTAAGGTTCAGGGTATGACCTGTGAGCACTGCGTCAGGACGGTCAAGAACGCAGTCTCCTCCCTTGAGGGCATATCAAAGGTAGATGTCTATCTGGACACAGGGCTAGTTCGCGTTGAGATGGATAAGGACGTTCCCCTTGAGGATATAAAGAGGGCGATTGAGGAGTGGGGATATAGGGTTGTGGACTGAAACCCATGCAGAATTAAATTAATAAACATGGTAGAAATCAAAGGGAAGATTGAAGAGCTGAAGGAAAGGTTTGAGGATATAAAGAGGGTCATAGACCCCGAGAAGTTGAGGGAAGAGCTTACCCAAATAGACCAGACTATGTCAGAGCAGGGCTTCTGGGACGACCAGGAGAAGGCTAAGCAGGTCATCCAGAGGAGAAAGTGGCTTGAGGAGACCTTAAATTCCCTTGAGGAGCTGGAAAGGTCCCTCAGCGACGTGGAGGAGCTCTCAAGCGTTGCCCCCGAAGAGGATACAGACACCTGGGCGATAATTGAGGACGAGATGCAGTCTTTGGAAAAGAAGCTCGGTGAGCTTGAGCTCAAGACCTATCTCTCGGGCGAGATGGACGCCAAGAACGCCTACCTAACTATACAGGCGGGAGCTGGGGGTACGGAAGCCTGTGACTGGGCTGAGATGCTCATGAGGATGTACCGCAGGTGGGCGGAGAGGAAAGGGTACGATGTTGAGGTAGTTGACATAACACCTGATGACGTTGCGGGTATAAAGAGCGTAACCCTTCTCGTGAAGGGTCCCTATGCCTACGGCTACCTGAAGGGAGAACAGGGGGTCCACAGGCTCGTCAGGATATCACCCTTTGACTCCAACGCAAGGAGGCATACCTCCTTCGCCGCTGTATCCGTCACGCCCGAGATTGATGAGGACATAAACATAGACATAAGGGATGAGGACCTAAAGGTGGAGACCTTCAGAGCCTCGGGAGCGGGTGGACAGTACGTCAACAAGACCGACACCGCCGTGCGTATAACCCACATACCAACGGGGATAGTCGTTTCCTGTCAGCAGGAGAGGTCCCAGTTCCAGAACAGGCGTAAAGCCCTTCAGCTTTTAAAGGCTAAGCTCTACCAGCTTGAACAGCAGAAGCTCTTAGAAAAGAAGAAGCAGTATGAGGGAGAAAAGACGGATATAGGTTGGGGACACCAGATAAGGTCTTACGTCTTTCACCCCTACAGGCTCATAAAGGACCTCAGGACAGGCTACGAGACAGGCAACGTTGACGCGGTCATGGACGGAGACATAGACGAGTTCATAGAGCGGTATCTTAAGTGGAGTGCAAAGAAAAACTAAGTATAATTAAGTAATCATGAGTATAAAGGTAGGGATAAACGGCTTTGGAAGGATAGGAAGGAGCTTCTTCAGAGCCTGCAGAGGCGTGGAGGATATAGAGATAGTCGCAGTCAACGACCTGACCGACAGCCTCCACCTTGCCCATCTCCTCAAGTACGACTCCGTCCACGGCATATACCCCGGAGAGGTTGAGGCAAGGGGGGACAGCCTTTACGTTGACGGTAAGGAGGTAAAGGTCTTCGCCCAGAAGGACCCCTCCCAGATACCCTGGGGTGATCTGGGCGTTGACATAGTTATGGAGGCGACCGGCGTCTTCAGGGAGAGAGACAAGGCTGCCCTTCACCTCAAGGGAGGAGCTAAGAAAGTGGTGATAACCGCACCCGCAAAAGGTCCAGATATAACCGTGGTTCTCGGTGTTAACGAGGAGAGCTACGACCCAAGAGAGCACACCATAATATCCAACGCCTCCTGCACTACCAACTGTCTCGCACCGGTAGTTAAGGTTTTAAACGACGCCTTCGGCGTTAAGAGGGGATACATGGTAACGGTTCACGCCTACACCAACGACCAGAGGCTCCTTGACCTGCCCCACAAGGATCTGCGAAGGGCGAGGGCTGCCGCGATGAACATAGTCCCGACAACAACGGGTGCAGCCAAGGCGATAGGGGAGGTCCTTCCCGAGCTAAAGGGAAAGCTTGACGGAACAGCCAGGAGGGTTCCCGTTCCCGACGGCTCCCTTGTGGACCTGACCGTCGTAGTTGATAGAAAGCCTGCGAGTGTTGAGGAGATAAACGAGAGGTTCAAGGAGGCAGCCCACAGGTACGAGGCGAGCGGCAAGAGGTATCTCAGGGAGATACTCCAGTACTGTGAGGACCCGATAGTTTCCTCAGATATAGTCGGCAACCCCCACTCCTCCATATACGATGCACCCCTGACCCACTCAATAGAGGACGTGGTTCACGTAGCCGCATGGTACGACAACGAGTGGGGATACTCCTGCAGGTTGAGAGACCTGGCACTTTTCATAGCAGAGAAAGGACTCTGATGTCCGAAGAGCTTCAGGCTCCCAGAGGCTTCCACGACATACTCGGTAAAGACCTGAGAAGGTTCAGGAGGATAACCTCTGTAGTAAGGGAGCTCCTCAAGAGGCACAACTACGAGGAGATAATAACCCCGGTGGTTGAGTACGCTAAGGTCTTTGAGAGGAGCATAGGGGAGGCTACCGATATAGTCCAGAAGGAGATGTTCGTCTTTGAAGACAGGAAGGGAAGGCTCTTAGCCCTCAGACCCGAGGGAACAGCCGGCGTTGTGAGAGCCTACATCCAGCACAAGCTATACGCTCTCAAGCCCTACCACAAACTCTTCTACGAGGGTCCTATGTTCAGGTACGAGAGACCTCAGGCGGGTAGGTACAGGCAGTTCCACCAGATAGGTGCAGAGGTCTTCGGAGTGGGGGAACCGTACGCGGATGCTGAGCTTATAAAGCTCGTCAGCGATATACTTGATGAGCTGAAAGTTGAGGCTACCATTGAGATAAACTCCCTCGGCTGCAAGGTCTGCAGACCAGCCTACAGAGAAGCCCTAACCCAGTACCTCCACAGCGTTGCGGGAGAGCTCTGCGATGTGTGCATTGATAGAAAGGACAGAAACCCCTTAAGGGTTCTTGATTGCAAGGTTGAGACCTGCCAGGCTGCCGTGAAGGAGGCTCCCAAGGTGGTTGACTTCCTCTGTGAGGACTGCAGGAGACACTACGAGGAGCTTAAGGTTTACCTGAGAGAGCTTGGAATTCCCTACAGGGAAAATCCGGGTCTTGTCAGGGGTCTTGACTACTACACGAGGACTGTCTTTGAGGCTGTCTCTAACTCCCTTGGCGCTGCGGTCATAGCTGGAGGAAGGTACGACTACCTCGTTGAGGAGCTCGGTGGTCCTCCTACACCGGCTTTGGGTTTTGCGGTCGGAATTGAGAGACTCTCCCTGCTGATAGAGGACCCCGGTAAGGGAGAGGAGCTTTACTTTGTGATTCCCCTTGGAGATGTCCTTCCCCAGGCGCTGAAGGTTGCCCAGAGCATAAGGGAGAAGGGGAAGGTAGCGGAGCTCTCCTACAGAAGAGGAGGGCTGAAAAAGCAGATGGAGTTTGCCAACAAAATAGGTGCGGATTACGTAGTTATAGTGGGTGAGGATGAGCTTAAAGAGGGTGTGGTCTCCCTGAAGGACATGAGGACGGGAGAGCAGGTGAAGGTAAAGCCTGAGGAAATCTAAGGGTACACCCTCTCGTACTTCCCTCCCCTGAGTCTGTATATGGACTCAACGCCAAAGCCTTCCTTCCTCAGGAGTTCGTATATCTCCTTCGCCTCCTTCTCACCCTTGACCCCCAAGACAACACCACATCTGGGGTCTATCTCGTCGGGTATGGGCAGAAGAATCGCCTCCTTCTTTCCCTTCAGGAAGCTCTCCGCCCTCGTCCCCTCCGATATCGCCACGAAGGTTATGAAGTGATCCGGCTTCTTTGCGAAGGGGTTGAGCTTCAGGAGGAACATCCTCAGGTGGAGCTTCACCCCGAGGGCGTGGAATCTTATCCAGTAACCTATCGTGGGCTCCTTCCCTTCTGAGGTCTTCCTTATATAGGCTATCGTCTTTCCGTTCTCCTTCTCAACCTTGAGGAGCTCGTTCTTGGTCTGCCTGCTCCAGCTCCACACGTCCCTTTCAAAGCCCGGGTCTGTGGCTATGACCTTTAGGACCTCTCCCTCTTTCATCTTCTTCACAGTCTCAGAGGTCATCACTATGGGAACCGGGCAGGATAGACCCGTAAGGTCAAGCTCTCTATCAAAGCCTATCTCTTCCTTTACCGCCTTCATAACCTTCAACCTATGTTTATAGCCCTGCCCAGAGAAGATCCACCCTCAAAGCCAGCTACGTAAAGGCTCACCATCCTTCCAGCCCTCTCCAAGGAGCTCACGACGACCTCATCGTTCAGCTGGAAAGGGCTTTCCATCTCAAATATAACGACCGCGTTCCCCTCTTCAAGCTTAACAGGAACCGATAAAAGCCCCTTCTCTCTGTCCATCAGGGGAGTGTAGTCATCAACGGACCTCTTGGGCAC
Organism: Hydrogenivirga sp.; assembly: GCF_056450045.1. Taxonomy (NCBI): domain Bacteria; kingdom Pseudomonadati; phylum Aquificota; class Aquificia; order Aquificales; family Aquificaceae; genus Hydrogenivirga; species Hydrogenivirga sp. Next base: position 5,449 of record NZ_JBWONM010000041.1, on the reverse strand, counting down.
AAGGTGTATCCTCCTGACGTTGAACCTATCTTTGACCCTCTTCAAGAAGTCCTCAACGCTCTGACTCTGGGTTGAGCCATCAAGGAGGAACTTCAGAGCCTCAAGCTCTTTCCTGTCTCTTTCCCATCTGGCGAAGTCCTGGAGTAGCTTCCTGTAGGAGGAGCGGAGCTTGTTCACCGAATCCCTCTCCTTCTTTATCACGTTCAGGAAGTCGGGTATCATGGCGGACAGGAAGGAGGCGGTCAGGATTATCAGGGTTGAAAAGAGCCACAGGGGTTCTCTCCTGAGCATGTAGGCTGAGAGCACCACACCAGACCCGAGGAGTATACCTGCCGAGAGGGTGCTTCTGTTGGCGTGAACCACTATCAGGGGTATGAGTGAGGTTAAAGCCTTAGGGTCCTGAGAGAGGAAGACCATAGGAGGCAGGAAAAGTACATCAACGAACCTGTTTATAAATCTAACCTTTTCGTACTTCAGGTAAGAAAGGAGTCCAAAGGAGAAGTACAGAGCTGTTATCACTATCAGTGTACTTCTGGAAGGAGGCTCAAGGTTAAGGGAGAGAAGCAGGAAGTAAAGAGAGACGAGAAATCTAACCCCCAGGAAAACCTCCTTCACCATTTTTCTCATTCTGGTAAATTATCATATAATAAATCCATGAGTTTGAAGATCCACAATACCCTGACGGGTAAGAACGAGGAGTTCGTTCCCATAAATCCCCCGAGGGTTCTCATATACACCTGCGGTGTTACCGTTTACGACGACTCCCACGTCGGTCACGGCAGGAGCCTCATAGTCTTTGACACCTTCAGGAGGTTCTTAGAGCACCTTGGCTACGACGTAAAGTTCGTGAGAAACTTCACCGATGTGGACGACAAGATAATAAACAGGGCGAAGGAGGAGTGCACCGACTTCATGACCATAGCCAACAGGTACATAGCGAGCTACTATAGGGACATGGAGGCTATAAGGGTAAAGCCCGCAGACGTTGAGCCCCGCGTCACGGAGCACATGCAGGAGATAGTGGATGTGATTCAAAAGCTGATAGAAAGAGGCTTCGCCTACGAATCCGGAGGAGACGTTTACTTTTCCGTCAAGTCTTTCAAGGATTACGGGAAGCTCTCCAAGAGGAGCCCCGAGGAGATGGAGGCTGGGGCGAGGGTTGAGCCCTCGGAGAAGAAGAGGGACCCCCTTGACTTCGCCCTGTGGAAGTCCGCGAAGGCTGGAGAACCCTCCTGGGATTCGCCCTGGGGGAAGGGCAGACCCGGCTGGCATACCGAGTGCGTAGCTATGGTTTTCAAACACCTCGGTGAGACGATAGACATCCACGGGGGAGGTCTTGACCTCGTGTTCCCCCATCACGAGAACGAGATAGCTCAGGCTGAGGCTATAACGGGAAGACCCTTCGCAAGGTACTGGATGCACAATGGACTCGTCACCGTCGGCGGACAGAAGATGTCCAAGTCTCTTGGAAACTACATAACCCTCAGGGAGATATACACCAAGTACCACCCGGACATACTCAGGCTTCTGGTCCTTTTCACCCACTACAGGAGCCCCCTTGACTTCTCTTGGGAAAAGATGGAAGAGACCCAGAGGGCTTACGAGAGGCTGAGGGGAGCTATAGAGGACTACGAGGTTCTCAAGGGGCTTGAGACTTACCCCGAGGAGGGAGGAACCCACCCGCTCTACGACAAGGTAAAGGAGGTGGAGGAGTCCTTCCTCGCCTCTCTGAGCGACGACTTCAACACACCCGAAGCCCTCTCCCACATCTTCTCCCTCGTCAGCGAGCTGGGAAAGATAAAGAACAGAACCTACACCGAGGGAAGGATATCGGAGAGGGAGCTCAGAGCCTACGAGTTCGCCGCAAAGTCCCTGCTGAGCCTCATGAAGAAATTCTTCGGTCTGCTGGAGGACCTCTACCCCGAGTGTGAGGTGCGAAAGGTCGTAGAGAGGGAGCTGGAGGCTGGCACGGTTCTGGATGAAAAGCTCGTTGAGCTTTTAATTGAGGTGAGAACGATAGCCCGTCAGGAGAAGCAGTTTAAGATAGCTGACCTCATAAGGGACAGGCTCAAGGACATAGGGATAGAGCTTGAGGACACGCCCGCAGGCACACGGTGGAAGAGAAGATGAAGCCCCTTATACTTGACGGAAAGACCCTTTCCCAGAAGATAAGGGAGGAGCTTAAGGCTGAGGTTGAGTCTATAGTAAGTGCGGGAGGGAGAAGACCGGGACTCGCCGTAGTCCTTGTGGGTGACGACCCCGCAAGCGAGGTTTACGTTAAGAACAAGATAAATGCCTGCAAGAAGGTGGGTATAGAATCCTTCTTCTACAAGCTTGAGAAGAGCACGCTTACCGAGGAACTCCTTGAGGTTATAGCGGAACTGAATGCCCGGGAGGAGGTTGACGGTATCCTCGTCCAGCTACCTTTGCCAGATCAGATAGACCAAAGGGAGATCATACTTGCCATAAGTCCGGAGAAGGACGTTGACGGCTTTCACCCCGAGAACATGGGAAAGCTCGTCGCCAGGATGGAGGATGGCTTCATACCCTGTACCCCCTTGGGAATAGACATTCTTCTTTCCCATTACGGCATAGAGCTGAAGGGGAAGGACGTAGTTATAGTTGGTGCGGGCTTTATAGTTGGAAGACCCCTTAGCCTGCTTATGCTCTGGAGGGACGCTACCGTTACGGTGTGTCACATCCACACGAAGGACCTCAAGAAGCACACCCTCGGGGCGGATATCCTCGTGTCAGCTACGGGAGTCCCGGGGCTTATAAAGTCCGACATGGTCAAGGAGGGGGCTGTCGTTGTTGACGTTGGCATAACCAAGGTTGATGGAAGAATAGTCGGTGATGTTGATTTTGAGTCTGTGAAGGAGAAGGTGAGCGCGATAACACCCGTTCCGGGTGGTGTAGGACCTATGACCGTTACGGGGCTACTTATGAATACGATAAAAGCCTACAGGAGGAGGACGAGGTCTCACTCAACCTCAATGATGAAGCCGTAAATCTGGTGGCTTTTTAGCTTTTCCAGCTCCCTCTGGGCTGACTCCCTTGTTGAGAACCTGCCGTAGACGACCTTGTAAACGCCCGATACCTCTACTACCTCCAGCTTCTTAAGACCCTTTTTCTTGAGCTCCTCAACCATCTTTTCAGCCCTCTCCCTCGTTGAGAAAGCTGCTATCTGTATCCCATACTTCCCCTCTTGGCTTTTATCGGGCTTGAAGCTTCGCCTTATCATGCTCCTTCTCTGTTCCTCTACGAGAACCTTGCTCAGCAACTCGTAAGCCTGACTTCTCTGGAGGTTGTTTGCCTGTTTGTTTTCAAGGACCGCCCTTATCGCTTCCTTCGCCTTTTCGTACTCTCCAATCTCGTAGTAAACCTTGGCAAGGCTCAGGTATATCTCCGGTTTCTTGAAGTTATTGGACAGAAGGGACTTGTAGAGCTTCTCTGCCTCCTCGTAGCGTTTCTCATCAAGGTAGGCGCTCCCGAGCTCAAGCTGAGCTTCCAAAAAGAGAGGGTTGTAGGCTGTTGCCTTCTTCAGGTACTCTAAGTACCTCTTCTTGTCCCCAAGCTCTTTGTAAACCTTTGCCAGATGATAAAAGGCTATGTGCTTCTTGTCAAAGGTCTCATCGGAGAGGGAATCCTTCAGGAATTTTATAGCCTTCTGATAATTCTTCATGCGAAGGTAAAGAATACCGAGGTTCATCTTTGACTCTGGGTGGTCGGGGTTGTTTTCCAGAGCCTTCTTGAAAGCTTCCTCCGCCTTCTTGTACTCCTCAACCTCCATGTAAGTTATGCCAAGGGCGTTCCATATCTGGGGTTCATGGGGGGCAACCTTGGCAGCCCTGTAGAGCCTCGCTATTGCCTCAGAGTAGTTTTTGGCATAGAAGGCTGACATCCCAAGGTCGTACAGATACCTCCACTCCTCCTCCTTAGCCTTTTCCTGTTTAGCGGAGCAGGACAGCAGGAGCCCCGCCACGAGACAGAGAAGGACAAGCCTCATCTCAAGACTGCGAAGGCGTTCTTGAAGTCAACCCTCACCTTTCTGAGGGCTTGAATAAGCTTCTCAGCCCTTACCCTTAGCCTCACCTTGTATAGCCCGTCCTCCTCTATAAGGAAGGCTTCGTATCCCTTGGACTTTGCAAGCTTCAGCATCTTCTCGGCGTTAGCCTTCATCTTGAAGGCACCAACCTGTACCACATAGTCCCTCAGGGTTGTCTTCTTGGCAGGTTTCTTCTCCACGGGCTTGCTGGAGACCTTTGTCTCCTTGGGCTTTGGCTTCTCAGCAACTTTTTGGGGCTTTGGCTCTGGCTTCGTTACCTTCTCGGGAGTCTGCTCCTTAACGGGCTTGGCTTCCTTCTTGGGCTCTTGCTTCTTGGGTTCGGGCTTCTTAGGTTCTGGAGCAGGCTTTGGCTCCGGAGGCTTCTTCGCTACGGGTTGGGGCTTTGGAGCGGGTTTAACCGTGGGTTTTGGAACCTTTGGAGCTGGTTTTGGCTCTACGGGTTTTACGGGTCTTGCCGAGGGCTTTATCTGGACAGGTGGCTTTGTCCTCACCACTGGCGGAGGTGAAACCTTCCTCTGCTGGGACTCCATCCAGGTGTTGACGCCAAAGTAGAAGAATATCAGGGCGACGAGTATGCCCAGGAGAAGGATAAGCCTGTGCTTTTGAAGTTTCTGCATCATTCTCCCCCTTACATTTTTTCGGGCGCTCTCACGCCTATTAATTTTAAACCAACACGCAATGCGATTCTAACACCCATGAGGAGTGCGAGCCTTCCGAGCATCTTCTCCTCCTCCACCCCTATTATCCTGTAGTGGTTGTAGTAGTTGTGGAAGGTGGCGGACAGGTCCATGAGGGCGTAGGTTATGAGGTGAGGGTCTCTCCTCAGGGCTACATCTACAAGCTCGTCCTTCATCATGAGCGCCTTCTTCATTAACTTAATTTCGGCATCTTCCCTGAGCGCTTCCAGCTTGTCTGTCAGCTTGAGCTCCTCCGGGTCCTTTGAAAACCTCTCCTTGAATTCCCTGAAGACGCCCGATATTCTCGCGTGGGCGTACTGAACGTAAAAGACAGGGTTTTCTGAGCTCTTCTCCCTCACCCTGTCAACATCAAAGTCAAGGGGTGTATCGCTCCTCTTTGTAAGGAATACGAACCTTATGGCGTCGGGACCCACCTCGTCCATGAGCTCCCTTAGGGTGACGAGCTCACCTGATCTCTTGGACATCTTCACCTCCCTCCCTTCCTTTATGAGCCTGACCATCTGCACGAGATAGACCTCAAACCAGTCCTCGGGTATGCCCAGCATCCTGAGGGACGCCTTCACCCTCGGTATGTACCCGTGATGGTCCGCTCCCCACAGGTCTATCACCTTTTCAAAGCCCCTCTGAAACTTCTCCCAGTGGTAGGCTATGTCTGAGGCAAAGTAGGTGTAAGAGCCGTCCGACT
>NZ_JBWONM010000040.1:0-14661 GCF_056450045.1 Hydrogenivirga sp. | reverse complement strand
CCTGATAAACCTTGGGGAGGAGGAGGTTGTTATAAAGAGGGGTGATAGGATAGCCCAGCTGATAGTAGCTCCTGTAAGCAAGGTGGAGCTGGTTGAGGTTGAGGAGGTAAGCACGACCGCCCGTGGGGGCGGTGGCTTCGGCAGTACAGGTGTTGGCTGATCACTTCCTCTTTACATAATCGGTAAATACGAAATCTTTTTTGGCAACTGACTGGTGACAGCTGAAACACTGCATGTAGTCCTTTGCACTCTTCCCAAAGACCTTGTATCTCTTAGCTTTGGCATCGTACACGAACCTTGCAAATCCCCATCCCGCCGTGTCCTTAAACCTCTTGTAGTCCTTTATCATGAACTCAACCCTCTGGATAACGTCAGGCTCTAAGGAGGCTGGGAATGCGGGATTCTTCTTCAGGCTGTAGCCTATCTTGACGAGGATCGCTCCCTCGGGGAACTTCTGCCCGTTCAGAGGCACTCCCCTTTTGTACGCCTTTACCGCTATATCGTTCCCTATTATGTACCTGAGCTCGTTCTTGTCGGTCCTGAAGTGGGTGGCTACCACGTGCCAATTTTCATAGCCCTTTATGAGACCGAACTTCAGACCTGTTGGAGCCTCAAGGTCCCAATCTCCTGCAAAGGCTATAGCTCCCACGCCCAGGGACAGAAGCAGCTTCCTCATCCTTTACACCTCCCTTTGGTTTGCTTACAATATCTGCCCCGAACTTGAAATTTTCTTGAACTTCCCTTGAAAAGAATTCAAAATTTCCAGTGATGAGGGAAAAGATATTGATAGTTGAGGACGACCCCCTGATAGCGGACATGGTCAAGCGCTACCTTGAGAGGGAAGGCTACAGGGTTCACTGGGAGAGTTCCGGAGAGGATGCGGTGAGAAGCTTCGCAAGCCTGAAGCCAGACCTCCTCATCCTTGACCTTATGCTCCCCGATATGGACGGCTTTGAACTCTGCAAGCTCCTCTCAAGGGAGAGGGTGATGATACTGATACTCACAGCCAAGGACAGCGATGAGGACAAGATAGTAGGACTTGAGCTCGGTGCGGACGATTATCTCACCAAGCCCTTCAACATGAGGGAGCTCGTGGCAAGGGTGAAGGCACTCCTCAGGAGGAGGGACAAGTTCCTTCAAGATAGAGAGACGCTACGCGTGGGGGAGTTTGAGGTAAGGAACGGAGAGAGGAGGATATACCTGAAGGGAAAGCCCCTTGACCTCACACCCAAGGAGTTCCTTATCCTCAGAAAGCTCCTCACAAACAGAGGCAGGGTTCTATCCCGTCAGGAGCTCGCCAACGAGATATACGAGAGGGAGCCACCCGACTACGAGAGGATAATTGACACCTACATATACAGGATAAGGACGAAGCTCCTTGAGGTTGACAGAGCTTCCTCTGAGAGGATAAAGACCGTAAGGGGGTTTGGCTATAGGTTTGAGTAGGGTCTCCTTCTTCACGGCTCTCTTTCTGCTCCTGTTCCTGACCTATCTGGTGGTCTCCGGTCTGATAGCCTTCTTCACCGTGAAGATAGTGGGGATACCGATAGGCAGGAGGATGTTCACAAAGATAGTCCTCAGCATAATCGCCTTCATCCCACTCTACGTCCTTTTGGCTTACGCCATCTCCAGATTCATAAGCCGAGACCTCCTCAGGCTTGAGGAGAGGGTAAGGAAGCTCCCCTTCTCGGGGGAGGCTCCGGGAAGCTGGCTCTTGGAGATACACAGACTCGGGGAGGTCATAAACCTCCAGTCTGAAAGGATAAAGGACATGATAAACGCCCAGAGGTTCATGCTCTACCGCATAACCCACGACCTCAAGACCCCTATCACCAACCTCAGGAACGTCCTTACCGCCATTAAGGAGGGGGTGATAGGAGAGGAGGAGAGGGAGGAGTACTTGGACAAGCTCATAAGGGAGACCGAGAAGATGGAACAGCTCCTTGATGAGGCTCTCTCAAACCTGAAGAAGGTGAGCAGGGAGACGAGAAAGGAGAGGGTTGAGCTCTGCTCCTTTATGAGAGAGCTTCTCAAACTGTGGGAACCCAGGCTGAAGCTCAAAGGTGTGAAATACTGGTTTGATTGTAAAGAAAAAACCTACGTCTTCGTGTCCTCTCAGGACCTTGAGGAGATAATCAACAACCTGATTGAGAACACCCTAAGGCACTCAAGCTCAAAGCTCATAAGGGTAGAGGTTCTTAAAAGGGGAGGCTCAGCCACCCTAACGTTCTTCAACGAGGGGGACGAGGTTGACCCCTCCGAGATAAGGGAGGCTTACAGAAAGGGAAGCCTCGGCCTTTACATAGTGAGGGAGCTCGCCTGGAAGAACGGACTTGAGTTTCGCATAAGCTCAGGGAAGGGGGGAACCCAGATAGTTCTCCTCTTCCCCGCCTCAGAAGAGCTCCTGTAGCCTCCTCTCAAGCCCTTCCTCCCCCGAAAGGTATCTGAGGACGTACTTCCCTATTATGTCCGCCTCCACGTTGAGGAGGTCTCCCACCCTTCTAAACCTCAGGTTTGTGTTCTCAAAGGTGTGGGGGATCACGTTTATATGTATCTTGTTCCCCCTCACGTAGTTCACCGTGAGACTTATCCCATCAATAGCCACCGAGCCTTTCTCCACGAAGAGCTTGAGGAAGTTCGCCGGGACCTCAACGACGAGCTCCCTGTGAGTCCCGAGGCTTCTGAAGCTCACGACCGGAGCGGTGAAGTCAACGTGACCCAGGACGAAGTGTCCCCCGAGCCTTGAGTCAGCCCTGAGAGCCCTCTCAAGGTTCACCCTGTCCCCCCTCCTCAGGAGGCTCAGGTTTGTTCTCTCCAAGGTCTCGGGTGAGAGTTCAAAGGAGAGGTGTTCCTTCCCCACCTCAACAACCGTGAGGCAGGCACCGTTCACAGAGACGCTGTCGCCGATGGCTACATCACCGAGAGACGTTCTAACCTTTAAAACACCGCCTTCGGCGGTCCTTCTGAGCTCTAAGACCTTTCCCACCTCCTCAACCAGACCCGTGAACATCAGAGCAGGACCTCTCCAGCATCAAAGACGGGACCCTCATAGCATACCCTCTGATACCTTCCCTCCCTGTCCTTAACGACGCATCCCAGACACACACCCCATCCGCAGGCCATCCTCTCCTCAAGGGAGAGAAATACCCTGTGTCCCTTCTGTCTCGCTATCTTCTTTAGAGCCCTGAGCATAGGCTTTGGTCCGCAGGCTGAGACCCTCCACTCGGTGGAGAACTCCTCAAGAACCTCCGTCACGAGACCCTTCCTGCCGGCGCTCCCGTCGTCGGTGTAGAGTATGTAATCAAAGCCCTCCTCCCTGAGCCAGTCAAGCATGCCCAGATGCTGTGCAGACCTCGCCCCGTAAACGAAGAGAACCTCCTTGCCCATCTCCCTGAGCTCTTTGCCGTAGAGGGAGAGACCGGCAAGACCCACACCTCCCCCCACGAGGAGGTGCCTCTCTCCGTCGTACTCAAAGAGCCTCTTCCCGAGGGGACCTAAGGCTCTTACCCTGTCTCCTCTCTTCAGCTCCGTCATGAGCTTGGTCCCCCTGCCGACAACGTCGTAGAAGAGGAGGAGCTCCTCTCCCCTGACATCACCGACGGCAAAAGCCCTCCTTCCCATAGGATCGTAGGTTCTGCTGACCTCAAGCATCAGGAAGTGCCCACCCTTTATCGCCTGTGCGAGCTCGGGAGCCTTCAGCCTGAGGAGCCACATCCTTCCCGAGAGGAAGGTGTTTTCGCTGACTTCAAGCTCGTAGTCTCTCATCCCTGAAATACAATTATATTAGTGAGGGGGTCGGTTGAGGTCTTTAGCCTTTGATATTGAGACGGTTCCAGACTTGGGAGGTGTTGATTACAGAGATTACCTCTATCTGCGCTCCCGTGGTAAGAGGGAAAGGAGCGAGGAGGAGTTTGCAAGGGAGTTCTCCTTCAACCCCTTTACCCTCTTCGTTGTCTCTGTTTCCGGGACCTACGTGAGCGAAGGGATTGAGGAGAGCTTCGTCCTTTACATATCAGACCTCAGCTCCGAAGAGAGGGAGGAAGAGGTCTTCTACAGCGAGGGGAGGTCTGTCAGGGTAAGGTTCATCCCCATCAAGGCGGACTTCGTTGAGGGAAAGCTCTACGAGCTTGAGGAGGAGCTCCTCAGGAGGTTCTGGGAGGAGGTGAGAAGAGCAGACCTCCTCGTGAGCTTCAACGGCTACAGCTTTGACGGATACGTCCTGAAGATAAGGAGCATGATACACGGGATTGAGATACCGAGAAGGTTCCTTACCGATAGGAGGTTTCACGTTGACATCCTCAGGTTCCTCTCAAACGGGGAGAAGGAGAAGAGCTACAAGCTTGACTTTGTCTGCAAGAAGTTCGGCATCCACGCCTCAAAGGACATAATTGATGGAAGCAAGGTGGCTCAGGAGTTTTACAGAGGCAACTACGAGCTCATAGCCTCCTACAACTTCAAGGACAGCATAGCCTTAGCCCAGCTCTTTGAGAGGCTGAAGGACTACATACCAGAGGTGGCTGTTGAGGAAGAGGAGGCTACCGAGAGACAGCTCAGCTACCTCATAGACCTCATAGTCAGGACGACGGGGCTTAGGAAGGAGCTCGTTGAGGAGATGATAGCCGGTCTCATGGGTTCTGAGGGCATAAGCAAGAAGAACGCCCATGTGCTCATAGAGGTCTTCAGGAGGATTGAGGGCTCCTCCCCCTGAGTCCGTAAAGCCCCTTCTCCTCTATGTAATCCCTGACCCTCTCTGGGACGAGGCAGTAGATGCTTCTCCCCTGAGCTATCCGCTCCCTTATCTCCGTTGCGGATATGTCAATTCTCCTCACCTTCAGCAGGAATAGGTTTTCTCCTTCCTTCAGGGAGGGGAACCTTTCAGAGATATAGGACCTCACCTCTCCAAGCTTTCCCCCTCTGTCCACGACTATCAGCTTAGCCATCTGGACTATCCTCTCCGGCTCTCTCCAGAGGTGGAACTTCAGAACGCTGTCCGCCCCTAAGAGGAGGTAGGGCTTCTCTCCCCGCTTCTCCCTGAGGTAGCGGAGGGTATCAACTGTGTAGGATATGCCCCCCTTCTTTATCTCATAGTCCTCAATGCGAAAGCCCTCCTCCCCATCAAGGGCTATCTCAAGCATCCTGAGCCTGTCCTCTGGCGAAGCCCTGTGCCCCTCCTTCAGGGGGGCATGATAGGCGGGAACGAAGAGGACCTCCTCAGCCCCCATCTCCTCTTTGACGTCCCTTGCAACTATTATGTGTCCTACGTGGACAGGGTCAAAACTCCCCCCGAAGACGATGAACATGCTTGAATATTATAAATGTCCCTAAGAAACAGGCTCATACTCAGCATACTCGCAGTATCGGTAACCCTCAGCCTCCTGACAGTCCTTATATTTCTCTTCATAGCCTACAACCACATGCAGGAGAACGTAGACAGGACTTACAGGGACGTGGCGAGGACCTTCAGCTTCATACAGAAGGCTGTGGCTAAGAACGCCGATGACGTGATAGTCCAGCTGGATGAATGCTCCCTCAGGAGGGCTAACAGCTACGTCCTTCTGACAGAGAAGGGTCTCCTCATAGGCAGGGTTGAGGACTGCACCTTCTACGGGACCGACTTCCTGACCGTTGTTAGGTTCACCGCCCAGCTGAACGAGCTCAGGTGGTTCATCATCTACAACAGGGAGATACTTGAGCGGTACTCAGAAAAAGAGCCCGAGCTTATGGACAGGTTCCTCAGAGGGAGAGCTCTCGTGAACAGCTTCGTCGTTGAGGGAAGCTATGACCCCCACATCCTCGCCCAGATAGAGGAGGTAGCAGGTTACAAGCTCGTTGACCGCTTCAGCACCCTCCTTATGGACTTTCCCATAATAGCTGAAGGAACCCTGCCTATAGGCAGGGTTGTTTTCATAAAGGACTTTTCAGATACCCTCAGGGACGTCCTCTTCACCCCCCTCTTCTTCTTAGCCTACACCTTATTGCTCGTTGCCCTGCTCTCAAGCGTTCTCTTCTTCCTATTTAACAGGATAGTAAGGGACATAGCCACCCTCAAGAGGATGACCTACAGGTTCAAGGAGCTTGACTTTTCGGACATTGAGAAGCTCAGCGAGACTCTTAGGAGGGAGAGAACGAGGGACGAGCTTTACTCCCTCAAGAGGTCTATCCTTACCATGGCTCAGGAGCTTGAGGACACGATAGGAAAGCTGAAGATGGAGAAGGAGAAGTTTGAGGAGCTCGCCTATACGGACCCCCTCACGGGACTCAGCAACAGGCGGTTCTTCATGGAGGAGGCTAAGAGGCTGGTAGAGCTCAGCAGGCGCTACGGAGAGCCCCTCTCCCTGATTATGCTTGATGTTGACAACTTCAAGAGGATTAACGACGAGTACGGTCACGATGTGGGAGACCTCGTCCTGAAGAAGCTCTCTGAGGTCATAAAGAAGAATATCCGCTCCTCCGACATAGCGGCGAGGTTCGGAGGGGAGGAGTTTGTTGTCCTACTGCCCAAGACCGATGAGGAGGGTGCCTCCCTCGTTGCGGAGAGGATAAGGAGGGACTTCAGGAACTCAAGCGTTGAGGTTGACGGCAGGGAGGTGTGGACGAGCGTCAGCATAGGTGTGGCTACCCTTGAGGAGGGAGAGGACCTTGACACCCTAATAAAGAAGGCTGATGAAGCCCTCTACGAGGCGAAGAGGTCCGGAAAGGACAGGGTCGTCATACATAGAGAGGAACATCAAGAGAAGGGTTAGCGAGAGCCCTCAGGAGCAGGTTCTCAAGAGCCTTCCTTGTGTAAGGGGTCATCTCCCTGTGGAGCTTCAGAAAGAAATGAAAGAGCACTCCCGAAGCCTCCAAGCCGTATCCCCTGTCTGCGAGGAGCTTCTCCTCCCAGGTTCTTATCTTTCCCTCCATGAGGTTGAGAAGCCTGTTTTCCCTGTTAAGGCTATGGCTACGGGAAACTCCCACGAACTGATAGCCCCTCACCCTTCCTTCGGATAGGAAGACCTTGATGAGGTAGTTTCCCTTCTCAAGGAAGAGCTCCTCCTCCGAGTCCTCAAAGATGCCTCCCGAGCCGGCTGTAACGCTCCTCGTCTTCACCGCGTTGTAGTCAACGAGACCGGTGTTCTTCACCCTTTTTCCGGCGAGGTTGAAACCGGCTACGTAACCCGCCTGCTGAGCTGGAGGGAAGAGAGCTATCCACCTGTGGTTCCCCCAGGCGTCTATTCCGGAAGCTATGTCCCCCGCAGCGAACACGTCCGGGTCTGAGGTCTGCTGGAACTCGTTGACGAGTATCCCCCCTATGGGTCTTCCCAGCTTCCTGTCCATGTGCACCTCTATATCAGTCCCCTCTACGAGGGAGGTCCTCGGTCTCACGCCCGTTGACACTATGACCATGTCCGCCTCTAAGAAAAGGCTCCTGTCCGAACCCCGCGGACGAACCTCAACCGCCCTGACCCACTCTTCACCGTGGAAGGCAACCACCTGATGCTCTAAGAGTATCCTTATGCCGGTCTCCTTCTGGAGGGTATCCCCATAAATCCTTCCCATCTGGTGGTCAAGCATCCTCGGGAGAACCCTATCAAATATCTCAACTACCGAGACCTCAACCCCGAGATGGTGGAGGGTTTCAGCGTCCTCAATGCCTATAGGTCCCGCACCCACTATAACAGCCTTTTTCACCTTTCCCGAGCTAACCCACTCCCTTATCTGAAGGGCGTCGTCAAGGGTCTTTGCGGTTGTAACCCCTTTCAGCTCCACACCCTCTATCGGGGGAACGAAGGCGTAAGCCCCAGCGGCTAATAGACACCTGTCGTAGGACACCTCCTCCCCCGACTCGGTTATCACGACCTTTCTCCTGTTGTCTATCCTCTGAACCTTCTTTCCAGGTCTGAAGTCAACCCTTAGCCTTTCGTAAAAGCTCTCTCCTCCCTTGTAAAAGAGAGCCTCCGGAAGGATATCGTCCCTTATAACGTTTTCCATGCAGTTGGGGGCGTAGGTGGGATGCCTTTCGTCGGAGAGGATGACGACCTCGCTCTCGGTGTCTATCTTCCTGAAGGCTTCAACGGCACTGGCAGCGGCGGGACCGTTCCCTACAACTACTACCTTCATTTCCTGCCTTCCAGGGATAGGATGTACTCAAGACATGTCCTCACGCCGAAGCCCGTTCCCCCCTGGGTATAGTAGCCGTGCTCCTCTCTTGACCATGCCGGTCCCGCTATGTCAAGGTGAACCCACTCTATACCTTCTCCAACGAACTCCTCAAGGAACATCGCTGCGGTGATAGCACCTCCGTACCTCCCACCGGTGTTGACAACGTCCGCAGGACCCTTCTTTATCTTCTTACGAAGCCTCTCATCGTCCATAGGAAGCTCCCAGACCCTCTCACCCGCTCTCCTGGCAACCCTCTTTATCTCTTCCCCGAACCTCTTGGAGTTGGTAAATAAGCCTGCGGTGTACTCACCGAGGGCTACCATGCAGGCTCCCGTGAGCGTTGCCATGTCTATTATCCTGCTGGGCTTGAGCTCGCTCGCATAGGAGAGGGCATCCGCAAGGGTTACCCTTCCCTCCGCGTCTGTGTTGTCTATCTCTATATACTTCCCGTTCTTAGCCCTTATTATGTCATCGGGTCTGTAGGCACTGCCTGAAGGCATGTTTTCAGCGGCACCTATTATCCCGTGAACCTCAACCTTGGGCTTTAACTGGGCTATTGCCTTCATTATCCCGAGAACCGCACAGGCTCCGGATTTGTCCATCTTCATCGTCCTCATGTAGTCGCCGGGCTTTATGTTCAGCCCCCCGCTGTCAAAGGTGAGTCCCTTCCCCACTATCGCTATCCTGTCCTTAGCCTTTCCCTTGGGCTTGTAGGTCAGGTGTATGAACCTTGGAGGGGTTGCGGAGCCCTTTCCAACGCTCCAGAGGGCGAGCATTCCCATCTCCTGTATCTCCTTCTCATCGTAGACCTTGCACTCAAGCCCGTACTCCTGGGCGAGCCTCTCAGCCTCCTCCGCCAAGGTCACCGGGTTTATCACGTTCCCCGGTTCGTTCACGAGATTTCTTGCGTAGTTCTGAGCCTCAGCCAGCAAGGTGCCGAGTTTGACAGCCTCATCGGGCGCGCCCTCAAGCAGGACCTGGGAGACCTCAAACCTATCCTCCTCCTTCTTGGTCTTGTACTTATCAAAGCTGTAGCTCCCCAAGACCGCTCCCTCGGCGAGAGCCTGATAGGAAGCCTCCTTGACCGCCCTCGGGAGGAGGAAGACAGCCCTATCAACCTTGTCCTTCTTCAACCTCCTTACCGCGAGGGCTGAGGCTCTCCTGAAGGTGTCCTCCTCAACCTTATCCTTCTTTCCAAGGCCCACAACGTAAACGACCTCAATCCTCTGTCCCGGGAGGAGGACCTTCTCAACCTGCCCTTCCTTTCCCTTGTAATCTTCAAGCTCCAAGGCTCTTCTCACCTTTGTGGCTATACCTCTGCCCAGCTTTGAGAGAGGTCTCAGGTCTCCTTCGTAAACGAAGGCTACAGCGGACTTTATCTGGAGAGACTTCAGCTCTCCCTTAAAGGACTTTACTTCCATTCCAGAACCTCCAGAAATACAATAATGATATAGTTTATACCCAAGGAGGGAAAGCGTATGGACAAAGAACATAGGGAGAGAGAGGAGTACGAGAAGCCGAAGGTAATTGAGGAGGGTATATGGGTAGCGGGGGAGGCTATAAAGAAGGCTCCAAAGCTAAGGGGTGTTCCCACAGGGGTTGAAGGGCTTGATGAGCTCTTCTTTCACACCGTTATAGAGGACGGGAAGGTTGTTAAGAAGCCCCTGGGTGGTATACCCGAGTATGCTGTTGTTAACCTAACCGGGGTCTCGGATACGGGAAAGTCTCTGATGGCTGAGCAGTACACCGTGAAGCAGGCTCAGAGAGGCGACCCTGTTGCCTTCATAACGGTTGAGAGTCCAGCTCCCTTTGTGACCATGGGGCTTAAAGAGAGGGCAACCGCTATGGGAATAGACTTCAAGGAGATAGAGGACAGGATAGTCCTCATTGACGCCGCGAGCCACAGCAGTCTGAGGGACAGCATCCCCAACCTGCTCACGACCTTAGCCTTCGCCATAAAGAACTACAAGATAAGGCACACGGTCATAGACTCGGTTACAGGGCTTTACGAGGCAAAGGAGATGCTGGCAAGGAGCGTTGTTAGACAGCTCTTTAACTTCATGAAGAAGTGGTACCAGACAGCCGTTTTCGTCTCTCAGAAGAGGAGCGGTCATGAGGAGCTTTCCGCTGAGGCGGCGGGAGGCTACGCGGTGAGCCATATAGTTGACTGCACTATGGTCCTTGCCAAGGAGCTCATAATGACGAGGAGCCAGTCAAACCTCTACAACAAGCCTATAGGTGATATAGTCCGCCTCTTCAGGATAGACGGGTGTCGTCTCTGCGGTCACGATACGAGGACCCACTTCGTTGAGATAACCGAAACCGGTCTCGTCAGGATAGGTGAACCTATAGGAGGAGGTAGGTAAAATATATATTTAAAGGAGGGTTGAGATATGGTGGGAGAGAGAATAAGGAGGCTCAGAGAGGAGAAGGGTCTATCCACTGAGGAGTTTGCTAAAAAGATAGGCATTCCCGTTTCAAGGCTTGAGGAGATTGAGGCGGGCAAGCTTGAGCCCTGCGATGCAACGCTCGTTTACATCTCCAAGCTCTTTGAGGTGAACTTCTGGTGGCTCAAGGAAGGAAGAGGGGAGGTCGCCAAGGTAGCCTGAACCTCACTTGAACCTCCCCCCGAGCTCCTCCATAACCTCCTTCACGTCTACGCCCGACAGTGTGAGCGCCAAGGTGAGCATGTAGAGCATGTCTGCGGTTTCGTAGAGTATATCCTTCTTTGCCTGATTTTTGAGGGCTATCAGCGTCTCTACAGCCTCCTCTCCAAACTTCTGAAGTACCCTGTCAAGACCCTCTTCAGCGAGCTTTGCCGTGTAAGAGCCCTCCGGTTTTTCCTTCAGCCTCTGGGATATGACCTCCTGAAGCCTAGGGAGGACCTCAAAGGGAAGGGGCTTTTCTACCTTTTTGCCGCTTACATCCCTGAAGAAGCAGTTCCTCTCCCCCGTATGGCATGCCCTGTTCTTCTCCTGTTCCACAACGTATATGAGGGCGTCCTCATCGCAGTCAACCCTTATCTCAACAACCCTCTGGAGCTCTCCAGAGGTCTCTCCCTTCTTCCAGAGCTCACCCCTTGAACGGGAGTAGTAGTGGGCGTACCCTGTTTCAATGGTCTTCTTCACAGCCTCCTCGTTAGCCCAGGCGAACATCCTGACCTCACCGGTCCTGTAATCCTGAGCTATCACGGGTATAAGACCCTCTTCGTTGAACTTCAGCTCAACCATAGCTAATTAATTCTAAAGCCCTTTACCGTATCAACAAGGAGCTTAACCTTCTCAAACTCCATATCGGGGGCGAGACCGTGCCCGAGGTTGAAGACGTAACCTGTCCTGCGGGGTATGCTTCTAAGGAGCTCAAGAGCCTTCAGCCTTACCGTCTCCTCCCTTGCATAGAGGACTGTGGGCTCAAGGTTCCCCTGAAAGACCTTCTCACTCCTAACACACTCCACCGAGAGGTCAACGCTCCAGTCAACCGAGAGGGCGTCGGCGGGAAGCTGTCTGGCAAGGTCAATGAAGGAGGATGAGCCCCTGAAGAAGTATATAAGGGGTGTGTCATACCTCTCCTTGAGCCTTTTTATAAGCTCCGATACGTAAGGGAAGACCCCCTCCTCGTAGTCCGCCCGGGAGAGGTACCCAGTCCAGCTGTCAAAGAGCTGTATAACGTCCGCCCCAGCCTCTATCTGATGGGAAAGGTAGGCTTCAAGGGTATCAACGAGCATCTCCATGAGCCTTCCGTAATCGTACTCCTTCTCCCACATGTAGAGCTTCGTCTTCCTGAAGTCCCTGCTTGAGCGACCCTCTATCATGTAGCTGGCAAGGGTAAAGGGGGCTCCACCAAAGCCTATCACGGGCACCTCATCCTGAGCCTTCTTAACCCGCCTGATTATCTCATAAACGTATGAGTTCACCTCAGCATCGTAGCCCTTCAGGTCCGAGAGGTTACCGCTCCAGCTTAGCTTCGGACCCTCATTCTCAACGAACTCCACCCCAACACCGAGAGCTTCAAGGGGAACGAGGATGTCCGAGAAGATTATCACCGCATCAACCCCCAGGAGCTCAAGGGGAAGCAGTGAGACCCTGACCGCGAGGTCAACGTTCTTGCAGAAGCTCATGAAGTTCTCCTCCCTTGCCCTGAGGTCCCTATACTCCCTCATGTATCTGCCTGCCTGTCTCATGAGCCACACGGGGAACCTCTCAACGGGTTCCTTCCTCAGGGCTCTCAGGAGGAGGTCGTTCTTTGGCATGTAAAGATTATATGAGATAAGTCTTTTTCTGGGAGCTGTGAAGGGGGTATAGTTAAAGTTATGCTGAAGAAACTGAGAGAGATGTTCTCCAAAAAGGACCGCTCCGCGGTGGAGGAGAAGGAAGAGGAACTGCTCCAGAAGGAAGAAGAGCCTCAAGAGGAGCCTCCTGAGGAGGAGAGGAGCGTAAGACCTTTACTCCCCCACGAGCTGGAGACCTTCAAGAAGGGCATGGGTATAACCCCCCACAACTACTGGACCTGGGCGAGCAGAACGAACAACTTCAAGCTACTTACCGACGGAGAGTACGTGTGGGTTGAGGGCTACGAGGAGCACATAGGAAAGAGCCTCCCCCTTACCCAGCAGAGGGCGTGGAGCTGGGAGTTTATAAAACAGAGACTGCAGGATTTTGGGGGCGAGGGTTAAAATACTCTCCATGACGGAAACTCTGAGGATAAGAACCACCAAGCACACGAGCGTAGTCAACATAACCCAGCAGGTGAGGGACGTGGTAAGGCGCTCTGGGGTCAGAGAGGGGCTCTGCGTGGTTTACGTTCCCCACACTACCGCCTGTGTGTTCATAAACGAAGGTGCGGACCCGGATGTTATAAAGGACATAAACTATATGGTTGAGAGACTGATCCCTTGGAGCGACCCTAACTACGAGCACGGGGAGGGAAACTCCGCAGCCCACATAAGGAGCGCCATAATCGGAAACTCAAGGGTGATACCGATAGTTGAGGGTAGCTTGACCCTCGGTACGTGGGAGGCTATATTTCTCGCTGAGTTTGACGGACCGCGGGAGAGAAAGGTGATAGTCAAGGTCATCAAGGAGGCGTGATGGAGACCCTTCTGGCATTCCTCGTTCTCATCGGATTTCTGATATGGTTCCACGAGCTCGGACACTTTCTCTTCGCAAAGCTCTTCGGGGTCAAGGTTGAGGTGTTCTCAATAGGCTTCGGACCACGTCTCTTTGCAAAGCAGGTGGGAGAAACCCTGTATCAGGTAGCCGCCGTGCCTTTGGGTGGATATGTTAAGCTCTACGGAGAGGAGGAAAAGGTAAACGACCCGAGGGCTTTCTCCTCAAAACCTAACTGGCAGAAAATACTCATAGCCTTTGCCGGACCTCTATTTAACATAGTCCTCACGGTCCTTCTCCTTACGGTCGTCTTCTGGGCTGGGGTTGAGGTTCCCAAGTACATGAAGGAACCGCCCGTCGTCGGTTATGTTGAAAAGGACTCCTGGGCTTTTAAGGCTGGCATCAAGCCCGGAGACAGGATAGTAGCCATAGGGGGGTTCAAGCTCCAGAAGTGGGAGGACATCAGAAAGGCGGTGTTGGAGAGCTCCCTTGATAAGAAAGATAAGCTCCTCATAGTCCTTGAGAGGGAAGGCAAAACCCTCACACTCTCGGTGGATCCCCCCAAGCTTGAGACGGGAAGGGAGAGCCTCGGTCTGAACCCTCCCCTTCCCCCGGTGATAGGGCACGTCTTTGAGGAGATACCCGGTGTGGGACCCTCTCCAGCCCTTCAGGTAGGTCTGAAGCCCGGTGACAGGATAGTGGCGATAAACGGCAAGCCGGTCAGGAGCTGGTACGACGCTGTCCAGATCATAAGGGGTAGCTCGGGAAACCCTGTAAAGCTCACGATAGAGAGGAATGGAAAGCTCTTAACCAAGGAGGTTGTCCCAGCCCTACACCCGAAGACAAAGATGCCCGTTCTCGGCATAGCCCCAAAGGTTGAGAGCGTTAAGGAGTCACACCCCCTGCCCGAAGCCCTCTCCAACGCACTTCGCAGAACGGGGGAGATGGTGGCTCTTACCTTTAAGGTTCTCGGGGGGCTGATAACGGGCGCCATATCTGTAAAGACCCTCGGTGGACCTATAGCTATTGCCCAGTTCGCCGGACAGGCTGCCCAGAGCGGTATAGTTCCCTACCTCTCCTCAATGGCTTTCATCTCCCTCCAGCTCGGTATATTCAACCTCCTTCCTCTGCCGGTGCTTGACGGAGGACTTATACTCCTCTTTCTGATAGAGACCCTAAGGAGAAAGCCCCTGCCCGAGAAGTTCAAGGAGTATTGGCAGAAGGTAGGTTTTGCTCTCATAATATCTCTAATGGTGTTCGTCGTTATTAACGATATCCTTCGTCTCATAGGAAACTCTTAGGAGGTGTGATATGGGTCTGATGGACGTACCGGCGGGTAAGAACCCTCCCGAAGATATCTACGTCGTGGTTGAGATTCCTCAGGGGAGCGGTATAAAGTACGAGGTGGACAAGG
>NZ_JBWONM010000039.1:0-8145 GCF_056450045.1 Hydrogenivirga sp. | reverse complement strand
GGGAGTTAGGGAGATACACATGAGGATAGCCTCACCGCCCGTCGTGGGACCCTGTTACTACGGCATAGACACGCCTACAAGGGAGGAGCTCATTGCCAATCAGATGGACCTGGAGGAGATAGGGAGGTTCATAGGGGTTGATAGCCTCAGGTACCTATCCCTTGAAGGACTGAGAAGGTGCGTCTCTGATAGGAAGAGCTTCTGCGATGCCTGCTTCAGCAACGAATACCCAATAGATGTAAACGAAGTTGCCATAAAGAGGAACAGGTGATCACTCTTCCCTCAGCCAGAGCTTGAGGAGAGCCGCAACCTTCTTTGGTTCCTTCCTCGCAACCTCTGTAACCGTCTTCACTATCTCAAGCTCTCTCGCCCTCTCTCTGAGGACCTCAGCCCCGGCTATTGGAGGAACCTCCTCTGGTGGCGGTGCTCCAGCCGGTACTGGAGCGGGAACTTCCCTCCTTCTCAGGAGTCTCAGAAGACCGAAGATGAGAACTAAAGCCAATACAAGACCGGCTACCGCCGGTAGGAGAAACTTCCTCCAGGGGGGAACTGGAGGGACCGCCGCTCCCACAGGAGGCTTCTTGAATGGGACTGCAACAACAGAGAGGGTATCTCCCCTCTTAGGGTCAAGACCAACGGCAGCCGAGACTATCTTCCTTATGCTCTCCGTATCAACGTCTTTGAGCTCTTTGTTTACAATGACCCCAACGCTGAGGCGCTTTATCTTCATGGTCGGGTCTACCGAGACTATCTCCTTCTTGCTAACCTCGTAGTTCGTTATGCTCTCCTTCCTCTCGGTTATGGTTCCCTGCTGTCCCTGAACCGCTCCCGTTCCCGGTGGTATGTTAGCCTGAGCCCCAGGCACACCGCCCACCGGTGCCTCCCTCGTCTTTTCCTTTTTCTTCTGCTCGCTCACAACGGCGGTCATGTCGGGGTCGTATATCTCCTCCTTCCTCTGGACCTTGGAGAAATCAAGCTCCACCGAGACCCTGACCTTTACGTTTCCGTATCCGAGAGCCTCCTCCAGGGCTGTCTGGACCTTCTTCTCCAGCTCCCTTTCAAACTCCTTTCTTATCTTGAGCTGTCTGTTGGATATCTCCTCCTTCCCCTCATCAAGCATGGCGGTCAGGTTTCTTCCCCTGTCGTCTATGACGACCACATTCTCCGGCTTCAGGTTTTCCACGCTCGCTGCAACGAGGTTCCTTATAGCCCTGACCTGCTCCTCGCTCATCTCAGCACCCGGTCTCAGCTTTATGAAGACGGAGGCACTCGGCTCCTTCTCATCTCTGAGGAATATTGACTTCTCGGGCAGGGCGATGTGAACCCTCGCATCCTCTATGTTCTTGAACCTGAGTATAGTCCTGACGAGCTCCCCCTCTATAGCCCTCTTGAAGTTAACCCTCTGCTGGAACTCCGAGAGTCCTATGGTGCTTTTGTCAAAGAGCTCGTAACCTATAACCCCCTTGTTTGGAACACCTTTTGCGGCGAGCTTGAGCCTTAGGTCCCTTACCTTGTCCTCGGGAACGAGTATGGTCCTGCCGTCCCTTCCCACCTTGTACTTTATCCCCTCCTTGTCCAGCTCCGTGAGGACGGCGTTCATATCCTCGGGGGAGAGGTTTCCGTAGAGGACCGCGTAGTCGGGCTGGAGTGAGTAGATGAGGGCTGTCACTATCAGGGAGAAGAGGACTGCCGGCAGTCCTACGGCGAGTATCTTCTGGGGAAGGGGCATGGCGGAGAACCTGTCTTGAATGCTCTTCAGGGTCTCGCTGAGGTTAGCCATCTCAGACCTGCATCCTCATAAGCTCCTGAAAGCCCTCCAGGAGGCGGTTCCTCACCTCAATCATAAGGTTCAGGGCAACGCCAGCCTTCTCAAACTCAATTACCATCCTGTGGAGTGGGACGTCCTCACCTCTGAGAACAGCCTCCTTTATGCCCTTTGCCTTCTCCTGCTGGGAGTTTACCCACTGGACGAACTCCTTTAGGGCGTCGGCGAAGTCCTCGGGAGACTTAACCTCCTTCCTCCTTTCCTTGAGGAAGTTTTCAAAAGCTCTGTAGTTTATCCCTTCTATCTCCATAGCTCTATGGTCCTGTTAGCCATCTCCTTGGTGAGGTTGAAGGCGTTTAAATTAGCCTCGTAGCTCCTGACAGCGGATATCATGTCAGCCATCTCCTTTACAAGGTCAACGTTGGGCAATCTTACATAGCCGTTTCTGTCCGCCCTCGGGTTGTCGGGGTCAAATATGAGCTTGAAGGGTGCGTTTGACTCCCTTATCTCGCTGACCTTCACGGGTATCTCACCCCTCCTCACCCTCTCGGGGTCGTATATAGCCTGAAAGACCACCTCAAGCTTTCTGAAGGGTTCTCCGGTCTCCTTGTAAGCCTCGTAGTTGGCAAGGTTGGACGCTACCGCGTTCATACGGATACGCTGGGCGTACATTCCGGAGGCGCTTATCTCAAAGGTTCTGAATAGGTCGTTCATCTCCTTCCACCCCTTATCACGTTGTTGAGCTTATCAATGTTCCCCGATATCATCTTCATGTAAACCTCGTAGGCTATCCTGTTCTGGGAGAGCTTTGCCATCTCCTCCTCAAGGCTGACGTTGTTTCTGTCGTTGCCGATTAGCCTCCTCCTTACCTCTACCACCTTGAACCTCTCCCCGTCCGAAGGAGCTATGTGCTTCTTCCTTGTCTTCTTCAGGGGTATCCTTTCCACCTCCGCCTTAAAGCGGAGGTCCTTCGCCCTGTAATTGGGGGTGTCGGCGTTGGCTATGTTGCTGAGTATCACCTTGTGTCTCTTCCATGTGAAGTCCACCCTCGGCTCCAGCTTCCTAATTCCCTTGAATATGTCCAAGGTCTCAGCCCTCCCAGAGGGTCCTTATAACCCTGCTCCATATATTATCCTTTTCTTTCGCTCGCTTTACAACCCATTTTAGCGTTCTCTCGTCCTTAAGGCGTTCGCTTATGAGGGCTATCCTGAACATAGCCCACCAGTAACCCTCCTCCCCTTCTCCTTCACTGACCACACGCCTGTAAAAGGTGAGAGCCTTCTCAAGGTTCCCCTTTTCGTAGTAGAGGTCGGCGGTCTTGAGCATCATGATGGGGGCGTAGTGGGCAAACCTATCCTTTTTGAAGTCTGTATCTCCTACAGCCATCTCAAGCTCCTCGGGGTTCTCGGACAGGTAGGCGTGGAGTAGCCTCGCCTCAAGAAGGTCATCCCCTTCAAGTCTGGGGAGAGCCTCTCCTATAAGCTTCAGAGCCTCTTCCCTGTCTCCCCTGAGAAGGTAGAGCTTTCCGAGGAGGAGCTTCCTAATTCCCTCTTCAGCTATCCTCGTTATGAGCTTCCCTGCCTCCTCGTCCCCCAAGAAGAGGAGGGACCTTGCCAACAGCTCAATTCCCTCCTGAGTGCCGAAGAGGGTGAGGAAGTTGTCCCTCCTCGTTTTGTAGAGCTCGGAGAGGAGGATCGCATCCTTCTTCCTGTAAAAGGATAGTCCTTTTAGGGTGCCTCTGAGCTTCTCAACATACCTGTCAAAGGTGAAGAGGTCGTTCTCAAAGACAAACTCCCTCAGGCTCAGCCTCTTCACCCTCAGGAAGTCCCTCTCCTCCCCAGAAAGAGTCCTTTCCTTCAGGGAAAGGTAGTAGATGCCTATCGCCGGCATCTCACCGAAGATGTTCTCAACGTTCAGCCAGCCGAGCTGAAGGAGCTTATCCCTGTAGTTTCCCAGCCTGTCCCCGTAAACTTCTATGAAGTCATCGTAATACCAGAGCGAGGAGAAGAGGAGCTGGGCGTGCTTTCTGTAGAAGAGCCCTCCATCCTTTGTAAGTTCCTCTATGTTGGCGTAGGCTTCTCTGTAGTTCTTTGTCTCTAAGTTTATCCTCGCAAGATAGTAGTTAGCCTTGTCTCCATAAACCTTGAGGGAATCCTTCCTCAGTGCTAACTCAAGGTAGAGCAGCGCCCTCCTCCAGTCCCCGAGCTTGTAGTAGGATACGCCGAGGCGAAAGAGCAGGTGGGGGTCCTCTCTAAGGTAAGTATTTGTGTTTATGGCGTGGGACATGTACTGAGCGGCCAAATCGTACTTACCGAGGTTGAAGTTGTAAAAACCCATCGTCATGTAGTAGAGGTCAAGGTAGTCTTCGGGCACACCCTCCTTGCCCAGCTTGCTCAGGTACTGGTATCCCTCTATGCTTCCTCCGAGGGCAGCGGCGTAGCCGTACTTTATCATGTACTCGGTCTTCTCAGTCTCCCCGTACAGGTTGGCGTATATGTTTTTAGCTTTCTCGTACCATTGGAGCAGGAGGTAGGAGTCCGCAACGAACTCCCTCTGGGTGTGTAGGAACCTTGGCACCTTGTAGTGGAAGGGATACTGGTTCAGGTACCCTATAGCTGCAAGGACCCCCTTCTTGCTTCCGTAAGCATAGGAGTAAAGGGCGTAGCTCTTGCCCAAGTAAAGGTATGAGAGCTCACCGTAGTAGGACTTGGGGTTTATGCCGTAAGCCCGGGAGAAGAAGATGAGGGCGTCAAGGTAGTTGAGAACCTTAAGGCTCTCTATACCCTTTTCAAAGTATCTCTTGGCTAACTCGGGGTCCTTGCTCTGCTCGGCGTTAAAGGAGTAGCTGGATATCAGGACTATCAGAAAGGCTATCAGAAGCTTTCTCGCCAGCTCCATCCCTCTCTCTTATATTAAACCTTTCCTTTTCCCTGTGTCTCTGGGAGCGGGAGAGGAGCTCAACTCCGTTTATCCTCAAGCCCTCAAGGCTCAGCCCGAGGGACTCCAAGTTCCTGCTTAACCTCTGGACATCAAGGTATCCCATCTGCCTCTGGATGTCCTCCCTGAGCCTTATCTCAACGTTGAGGCTCTCGCTCTGGAATCTGAACCTCAGGTGGGTGTCCTCAAACCTAACGTTCACACTCCTCACCTCTCCCCTGTTTTGAAGGGGAACATCCCTTCTGAGGGTGTGATGGACCTCCTTCACCTCTTCCTTTGGCTCGCTTACTGACTGGGAGAAAACCCCCTGTCGCTCCTGATGGTTATCCCTTCTCTCTGGAGCGTGCTTTATCTCCCTCGTTTCCTCCCTCTTTGGCTGTTGAAGTTCTTCCAGTGGCTTTTGCTTCAGCCCCCTATCGCTTCCGGATTCTTCTTTCCCTTTGGGTACCTCCACTCCAATCTGGTTGTCACCTGTGCTTTCCTCCGCTCTTGGTACTTTACTCCCGTGTGCAGTATTCTCTTCAGTTGTTTTCAGTCCCTCTTTGCTTTCGGTCCTAATAGCAATCCTCGGTATTCTCTCTTTTAAGACCAATTCTTGGGACTTCTCTGGACTGTCTATTGTGGGATTATGCAGGTTAGGGTAGCTACCTTCGGATTCAGCTTCGTGGGAGCTGTAGTGGTTAATTTCCTTCAAGTGCAATGTCCGAACGCCGGCACCTTTATCAGGAAATCCCGCTCTTTCAATTTCAGGACTCGTTTCTATCTTCTGTACCTTCCTATTTTTTATGAAGCTGTCCTGTTCAGTGCGATAGTATGCTTTTATCCTATCCTCCTGTGAAGGCTTATGACTTTCCTTGTCTTGAGTGAAATCCTTATTTGAAGGCTCTTCTTTCTTTAAGCCAACTTCATATTTCCACGCACTTGCTTGGTGTGGTGTCTCACCGATCTTTCCCATCAATCTATCTGTTTGGGGAACGCTTCGGGCTTTAACAGTGTTATCTGACAATAATAGATACTCCCTTTCTGCTCTTACCCAGTATAAAGATTTTGTATCACCGTCTGCATCCGTTAACGGCTTGGGGTGAGCTGAAGGGATGTCGTTATAATCGGTTCCTTTGTTACCCTCAAAGGTAGGGTTTCCTTTCGTTGACAGCTTGTTAAGTTCAGGCTGGCTGGACGCTTCTGAAATTAGGATAGGCTTTGTGTATTCAGGAGTCTCCTCCCTTTGAGCAGGTGCTTGAGCACCTCCCTTCACAGCCTCTTCGTCTCCGACCTTTTGCCCTTCCTCTGTTGAATGCTCCTTTTCCGCAAGGACACCGCCAAGGGCAGGTGCAGCAGCCAGCACCTGCATGAGCTCAGCCTTGGACTCCTTCACCCCTTCCTTTTTAGCCTCGCCTTCAGCCTCGGAGCCAACTATGAGGCTGAGTATGTCTTCAAAGGAGAGACCGAGCTCCTCTATCCTTAGCTTGCCGGAGGCTATCAAGGGAAGGATATCGCCGGCTTCAATTCCCCTCAGCATACCTCTACCTATAAATCGGTTGCTTTCACGGATGTTATAATTTTCTGCCTGTGAGCCATGAGTATAGTAGTTCAGAAGTTTGGAGGCACTTCTGTAGGGAGCCTTGAGAGGATAGAGAACGCTGCGAGGCGTGTCCTGTCTGCCCTGCAGGAGGGAAAGCGTGTAGTGGTGGTCTCCTCCGCTATGGCAGGGGATACGGACGGTCTGATATCAATGGCTAAGGAGATAACGGAGTTCCCCAACGAGAGGGAGATGGACATGCTCCTCGCAACCGGTGAGCAGAAGGCTATAGCCCTCTTTGCTATGACGCTCAGGAGGCTCGGTTACCCCGCCGTGAGCCTCTGCGGTTGGCAGGTTCCCATAATCACCGACGAGGTCCATACCAAAGCCCGCATCCGCAAGATAGGAACCCAGAGGCTCAAGAATCTCATAAATGAGGGTTACATACCGGTTGTTGCAGGCTTTCAAGGAATAACCGAAGACTGGGAGATAACCACCTTGGGAAGGGGTGGTTCGGACACGACCGCCGTTGCCCTCGCCGCAGCTCTCGGAGCTGACTGTGAGATATACACCGATGTTACAGGGGTCTTTACGGCGGATCCCCGTCTTGTGCCCAACGCCAAGAAGATACCCTTCATCTCCTATGAGGAGATGCTTGAACTTGCCTCCCTCGGGGCTAAGGTTATGCAGATAAGGAGCGTTGAGTTTGCGGCGAAGTACAGGGTTAGAATACACGTCAGGAGCTCCTTTGCCCAGGAGGAGGGTACTTGGATAGTTCCGGAGGATGAGATCATGGAGAAGGTTGCCGTAAGGGGAATAACGGTTGACACAAACGAGTCCCGCATAACCGTTGTCAGGGTTCCCGACAAGCCGGGGATAGCTGCAAAGCTCTTCAAAGCTCTCGGAGAGGCTCACATAGTGGTTGATATGATAGTCCAGAACGTCTCCCACGAGGGATACACCGATATGTCCTTTACAGTTAACAGAGGGGACGCTGCGAAGGCGGAGGAGATAGTTAGGAAGGTAGCCTCTGAGATAGGTGCAAGGGAGGTAGTCAGGGACGACAGGGTGGCTAAGGTCTCAATAGTTGGTCTCGGTATGAGGAGCTCTTACGGGACCGCAGCCAAGATGTTTGATGTCCTCTCAAAGAACGGGATAAACATTATGGCAATATCCACCTCCGAGATAAAGATATCCTGCCTCATAGACCAGAAGTATGCGGAGCTCGCTGTGAGGGCGCTTCACGAAGCCTTCATTGAGGAGAGCGAGGAGATAAAGGTTGAGAACGAGAGCGGCTGATGGATAAGAGAAGGGTTCTCCAGCTCCTTTCCCAGCTACAGAATCTCAGAATTCTCGTGGTCGGCGATGTGATACTGGACAGATACCTCCACGGGAGGGTTGAGAGGATATCCCCCGAGGCACCCGTTCCCATAGTTGAGGTGGAGAGGGAGGAGATCAGGCTCGGTGGTGCAGCCAACGTCGCCGCCAACCTCGTCTCCCTCGGCGTGAAAGCCTCTCTTACCGGTGTAGTTGGAAGGGACAGGTCCGGAGAGCAGGTAGCCGAGCTCCTGAAGGAGAAGGGCGTGGAGAACCTCCTCGTGGAAGAGGAGGGCAGACCAACCACGGAGAAGACGAGGATAGTCTCCATGTCCCAGCAGCTCCTTCGGGTTGACAGGGAAGACAGGGGAAAGGTGGGCGGTTAGTCCCTCAAGCTGATAAGGGAGATCGTATCCTCGGGAGAGTACGACGGGATAATAGTGTCCGACTACGCCAAGGGAGTGATAACCCACAGGGTGATGGAGACCATAAGGGACAGGGAGCTCTTCTACGCCATAGACCCGAGACCCACGAACAAGAGCCTCTACGCAGGGGCGAGCCTCATGACACCCAACGAGAAGGAGCTCAGGGCTATGACCGACCCCCT
>NZ_JBWONM010000038.1:0-8801 GCF_056450045.1 Hydrogenivirga sp. | reverse complement strand
AAGCCCGAGACAAAGAGGTACGTTGTTTACTTTCGGGATGTGGGAGGGCTCTCAAAGGGTGCTGAGGTCCGTGTGTCGGGGATAAGGGCTGGGAAGGTGGAGGAGATAACCTTAGAGGACAGCAGGGTCAAGGTTGTCTTCAACGTTGAGGAGAGGATAAGGCTCTTCAGAGATGCCTCTGCAAGCATAGGGACCCTCGGTCTCATGGGAGACAAGTACCTTGCTGTGGACCCGGGGAATCCTGAAGAGGGGGAGCTCAAGGAAGGGAGCACCCTTAAGACAGCGGAGGGGGTTGCGGACACCGACAGGTTGATAAGGGAACTGACCAGAACCGCCGAGAGCTTTAAGCTCGTAGCCCAGAACCTCAACAGGATACTCACCGAGAACAGGGAGGACCTGAGGGAGACCGTTGAGAACATGAACGCCCTGACCCAAACGCTCAGGAAGATAGCACAGGAGAACCAGCAGAACCTCAAGACCGTCCTCTCACAGATGGCTCAGCTGACCCAGAGCCTCAACCGGACGCTACCCGAGGCTGTATCCTCAATAGACAGGCTTGCGGACGAGCTGGAGGCTATAGCCTCAGAGAACAGAGAGGACCTGAGAGCGCTGGTGGCTAACCTCAGAAGCGTATCGGGAGAGCTGAAGGGGGAGCTTCCGAGGCTTGTAGAGAACTTGAACGAGCTGTCTGAAAACCTGAACGAAGTTGTGAAGGAGAACAGGAGGGACCTGAAGACCTCTATGAGGAACCTCGCCCAGCTGACCGAAAGGCTCAGGAGGAGTTCGGACAGGCTTGACAACATCCTCGCTAAGGTTGAGAGTGGAGAGGGAACCATCGGTAAGCTCGTAACCGATGAGGAGCTATACAGGAGTGTGTCTAAGGGAGCAAAGCTTTTTGGAGAGGCGGGAGAGGTGATAACTAAGACAAAGATATTCGTGGGCTTTGGTGGGGAGGCTTACACTGAAGGTGATTCAAAGGGCTACATGTCAATCAGGATTGAGCCCGATAGGAAGACCTACTACCTCGCTGAGGTTGTGGGAGATTCAAGGGGAAGGGTTTATACGGAGCAGATAGTTGGAGGAAACGAGATAGTTAAGAAGGAGTTCAAGCCAGAGTTTACACTCCAGATAGCCAAGAAGTTCTTCTTTGGAGGAGATAGGTACTTTGCGGTGAGGGCGGGTCTGAAGGAATCCACGGGTGGTGTCGGCTTTGACCTTTCGCCTACTCCCAAGGTCAAGATATACTCCGACCTTTGGGACACGGGGAGGAAGGACAGACTCGGAGAGAGCGGGCTCGCTCCCAACCTTCAGGTGGGTATTCAGCTCAGGATAAAGGGACCGATCTATACGAGGTTTGGAGGTGATGACCTGCTCAACGACAAGCTTAGAGGTGCCTTTCTCGGTGCGGGTCTTGAGTTTTCGGAGGAGTATCTTAAGTATCTCCTCGGGGGAATGGGGCTTCCCTTTCCCTGATATCTTCTTTAATTTATATGAGGATAGCCATGTATAGCGATCAGATAAGGGAACTTTACAGGACAAACCTCAATGTGGGTACAGAAGACCGCCTTCTCGTGTTCACCGATGACGAGAAAGACTACCTTACCGAGCTTATTGAGGAATTTCTGAAGGTGGGAAGGGAGTTCACATCTCAGGTCAAGACCTTCGTTTACGAGTCAACCAAGACCCACGGAAAGGAGCCCCCCGAGCCTCTGTGGAGGCTCACCTTCGGAGATGAGGCTGTGGATGAGCTGAAACTCAGGGGTCTTCTGGACAGGATACTTTCAAAGGAGGACTACCCTCAGGAGGAGGTTATATCCATACTCAGAGACAAGGTTGCGGATGTGCCCAGCGTCGTCGTCGCCTTTCCCTACTTTTCCACAACCCATACCTTTGACAGGAAGCTCCTCACCGATGTGTTCGGTGCGAGGTACGCCTCAATGCCCCTCTTTGACCCCACGATGTTCCTGACATCCATGAACGTTGACTGGAACTACGTTGCCAAGCTGAGCAGGGATATAGCGGACATACTGAGTGAGGCTGAGTGGGCTCACGTTGTCTCCGACTACGGAACAGACATAGAGTTCTCCATAAAGGGAAGGAAGGGCATAGCGGATACAGGTCTCTTCCACAAGCCCGGTGAGTTCGGAAACCTTCCCGCGGGTGAGGCTTTTACCGCTCCCGTTGAGACCGAAGCCTACGGAAAGCTCGTGATCCTGTACGCACCCGACAGGGAGCTCGTCAGACCTATCACCTTCAAGTTCATAGACGGTGGCGTTGAAAGTATAGAGGGCTTTGAAGACTACAGGTACTTCATTGAGGATGTGTTCAAGAAGATGCCGGAAGCAAGGTTTATAGCGGAGTTTGGTGTCGGGACTAACCCCAAGGCTTCCAGACCCGACAACCTTCTTGAGGCGGAGAAGATACTCGGGACGGTACACATCGCCATAGGCGATAATCACACCTTCGGTGGTATGAACAGGGTCGGTTTCCACACCGACTACGTTGTTTTCAAGCCAACAGTTCTTATAGGAGGAAAAGGATGGGAAAAAAAGCTGCTACTCAGAGGAAAACTCCAGAAGATATAAAGGTTGAGCTGATAAAGAAGGTCCACCTCTTTGAAGACCTCAGTCCCGACGAGCTCAGGGAAGCGGTAAAGTACATGAGCTTTAAGGAGTATGAGAAGGGAGACTACCTCTTCTTTGAGGAGGATGCGGAGCCGGGTATATTCATCCTCATAGACGGTCTCGTCAAGCTGATAAAGGAGACCCAGGATGGGAAGACGATAATAGTCAGGCTCGTCTTCCCGGGGGACGTATTCGGCTGGATAGAATGGGGGAAGAACACTCCTAAGAGCACCTACACCGCCATGGCGGTCCTAAAGACCAAAGTTCTCTATATATCCAACAAGGACTTCATAAACCTGGCTATAAAGTATCCTGCGGTGGCTATAAAGATGACCTGCGACGCTACCGCAAACCTGCTTCAGACCTACGAGATCCTAAAGAGCATAGCCTCAGGAAGGGTTGAGGAGAGGATAGCCAAGGTTCTCTTGGAGCTTGCGGACAGGATAGGCATAAAGAAGGACGGCAAGATAATAATAAAGCTCCCTCTAACCAGGCAGGACATAGCTGAGATGACCGGAACGACCGTTGAGACAGCCATAAGGGTTATGAGCAGATGGAAGAAGCAGGGGATAATAAACACCGAGAGGGGGTACATTGAGATAATAAACCGCAGGGAACTTGAAAAGCTTTTGGTATAAAATAGGGAAGCATGGGCGTATTCAGGCTCCTCACCCTCGTCGCAATCGTGCTCCTAACCTACGGCATGTCCGAACCCCTTCAGGTCCCACCGGAGCTGAAAAATCTGAAGGTTAAGGTTATAGACAGGAAAGGTGTGGTTCATGAGCTTACCTCCTTTATGTGTGGCGAAGGAGGCTCTCTGAAGTTCAAGAGGGGAACCCTTGACTACAAGGTGTCCCTGTCCTCCATCAAGAGCATGGAGGTCAAGGGTGAGGAGGAGGGAAGGGCTAAGGTTCTCGTCTCCTTCAGGGACGGGAAGAGGGAGGAGTTTGAGCTACCTTCTTCAACGAGGTGCACAGCCCAGAGCGACACGGGCTCGGTTAGCTTCTACATAAACGAAGTCAAGAGGATAGAGCTTCTCCAGGGAGATAGGAGATGAGAAGAATACTTATCCCTATAATAGCCGGTACCTTCTTCTTCGCAGGCTTCTTCGCGGGTGTATCAAAGACAGTCGGCTCTGAGGACGAGTACTCCTACCTTAAGCTCTTTACGGACGTTCTGAAGATAGTTAAGGAGAACTACGTTGAGGAGCCGAGCATAAAGGAGATGATATACGGTGCCCTCAACGGCATGGTGTCAGCCCTTGACCCCTTCTCCGCCTTCTTCCCACCCGAGAAGTACAAGGAGTTTATGGAGGAGACCGAAGGAGAGTTCGGTGGCGTAGGTATAGAGATAAGCATGGAGAAGGGAAGACCGATAGTTGTGGCTCCCATAGAGGGGACGCCAGCCTTCAAAGCTGGACTCAGGGCTGGAGACATAATAATAGCGGTTGACGGCGAGGACACCTTCGGCAAGACGCTCCTTGATATAGTGAAGCAGATAAGGGGAAAGCCGGGAACAAAGGTAAAGCTCACCATAATGAGGAAGGGGCTTGACAAACCCATCACCGTTGAGATAACGAGGGCTATCATAAAGATAGAGAGTGTCAAATACACAAAGTACGGAGACATAGGCTACATCAAGCTGACCCAG
The DNA here is from genome assembly GCF_056450045.1 of Hydrogenivirga sp. Lineage (NCBI taxonomy): Bacteria > Pseudomonadati > Aquificota > Aquificia > Aquificales > Aquificaceae > Hydrogenivirga > Hydrogenivirga sp. The sequence continues at coordinate 4,527 of NZ_JBWONM010000038.1, read as the reverse complement.
TTTCAGCACTACACGAGCAGGGACCTGAAGAAGGCGATAAAGGACCTCCTTTCTCAGGAGGTTCATGGCTTCATAATTGATCTGAGAAACAACCCGGGTGGGCTCCTGTCGGAAGCTGTTAAGGTCTCAGACCTCTTCCTTCCCGAGGGCAAGCTGGTTGTCTATACAAAGGGGAGAAGAGAAGAGGAGAAGTACTACGCCAAGGAGCCCCCTACCGTTCCCGAATACATACCCGTTGTGGTGCTCATCAACAAGGGTTCGGCGAGTGCTTCTGAGATAGTCACGGGCGCCCTTCAGGACCACGGAAGGGCTACGATAGTTGGAGAAAAGAGCTTCGGGAAGGCTTCGGTCCAGAACATAATACCCCTTGAGGACGGCTCAGCTCTGAAGCTGACGGTGGCTTACTACTACACTCCGAAGGGAAGGCTCATACACAAGAAGGGTATTGAACCTGACGTCAAGGTCGTCATGGATGAGAAGGTATGGGAGAAGCTTGCCCAGACCATAAGGAAGATGAGGATAGAGGGCAACGGCAAGAAGGTCATACTCCTGCCAGAGATAGATATTCAGCTCAGGAAGGCTATAGAGGTATTGAAAGCAAAGCTCCACGAGCAGAAGGCTGCATGATAACCCTTGCGGTTGAGACTTCCTGCGACGAGACCGCTTTAGCTCTGTACGATGATAAAAGGGGAGCCATAGGGGATCTTATACTCTCTCAGGCTAAGGTTCACTCCCCCTTCGGTGGGGTTGTGCCCGAACTCTCGGCAAGGGAGCACACGAGAAACCTCCTTCCTCTGCTGGAGGGTCTTGTAAAAGATACGGGTTTTGACATCAGGGATATAGACTTCGTATCCTTCACCCTGACCCCTGGGCTTATCCTGTCCCTCGTGGTAGGCGTGTCCTTTGCAAAGGCTGTCGCCTATACCTACGGCAAGCCTCTCGTACCCGTCCACCACCTTGAGGGTCATATCTACTCCGTTTTCTTGGAAAAGCCCGTGGAGTACCCCTTCCTTGCCCTCATAGTCTCGGGCGGGCACACAGACCTGTTCTTGGTAGAAGACTTTGGCAGATACACCTTCCTCGGGGGCACGCTTGACGACGCTGCGGGAGAAAGCTATGACAAGGTTGCGAAGATGCTCGGTCTTGGGTATCCAGGAGGTCCGGTCATAGACAGGTTGGCGAGAGAGGGGAAGCCTATCTATAATCTCCCCCGACCCCTGATGGGCAGTGAGGATCTGAATTTCTCCTTCAGCGGGCTAAAGACCGCCGTCATGAACCTGATAAAGAGGGAAAGGGATTTTAGGGTGGAGGATGTGGCAGCCTCCTTTCAAGAGGCTGTGGTTGAAATACTTGTGGAGAAGAGCTTTAGGGCTGTTGAGACGACTGGAGTAAATAGGCTGGCTGTTGTCGGGGGAGTGTCCGCCAACTCAAGGCTCAGAGAGGAGCTCCTCAGGAGAGCTGAAAGACTCAGGGTAGAGCTTTACATACCGCCACCGAGGCTCTCTACTGATAACGCCCTGATGATAGCCTACGCCGGTGTCCAGAGGTTCAAGAGGGGTATCGTGGCTCCCTTGGAGGTCAACGCCCAGCCCAACGTACCCTTAGAAGAGTTTGGAAGGCTCTGGACCTGAGCTTATCTTCTCAAGGGCTTTTTTAAATATCTCCTTGTCCCCCTTGTACTTGAGGAGCTTCTGCACCTCCTCCACCGGAAAGAACTTAGCATCCAGAACCTCCCAGGAGGGCTTGGGTTCCCCCTCCACGTAGTCCATGAGGTAGTACTTCACCCGCTTGAAAACCCTCTCACCCTCAAGGGTGTACCAGTAGCTTATCTCCCCTATGTAAGAGAGTATCCTCCCCTTGACGCCGGTCTCCTCAAGAACCTCCCTCAGGGCTGCCTCCTCGGGCTTCTCTCCCTTCTCCACGTTTCCCTTCGGGAAGGTCCATACCCCGGAGGGGTTCTTTATCAGGAGAACCTCCCCATCCCTGAAGAGCACTCCACCGGCAGAGAACTCTCTCCTCAACCTTTAACCATCTCCATGAGGTCAAGGGCGCCTTTGAGGGTGTTCTCGGTGGTTGTTCCCATGAGCCTCGCCACCTCCTGAACCTTCTCCTCGGGACTCAGAGACCTGACCCTTATGTAGGGTATGTCTCCTATGTAGAGCTTCTCGGTCACGAAGTTTACATCGCCGGCGGCACATATCGGTGCGGAGTGGGTTATGGCTATCACCTGCATCTTCTTGGAGAGCTTTCTCAGGAGCTTTGCAAGCTTAACAGAGGTCTCACCGCTCACCCCGACGTCAACCTCATCAAATATGTAGGTGCCTGTAGGTGGCTCTATAAGGGAGAGTGCCAGGAAGAGTCTGGTGAGCTCACCTCCGGAGGCTACCTCCTCTATGGGCTTTGGCTCGGTCCCGTGGGCGGAGAAGAGAATCCTCACCCTGTCAGAGCCGTACCTTCCAACTTCAGACTCGGTAACCTCAACCCTGACCAGGGCTCTCTCAAGGTTCAGCTCCTTGAGGACCTCCCTGAGCCGGGTCTCCAGGCTCCTTGCAGCCTCCCTTCTCCTCCCGCTAAGCTCCTTACACAGCCTTTCAAGCTCAGCCTTGGTTTCCCTCAGGCTCTCCCTGAGCTCCTCTATCCTCTCCTCGTAGGTGTAGGACTCGGAGAGCTCCCGCTTGATGCTCTCGGATTCATGGACTATCTCCTCATAGCTCTTCCCGTACTTCTTCTCAAGCCTCTGAACCTTAAAGAGGAGCTCGTTTATCCGGTCTATCTCCTCCTGAGACAGCTCAAAATCTCTGTCCCTGAGGCTTTCAACGATTTCAAGGAGCCTTTCCTTCATGAGGGTGAGCTCCTCAACCTCTTTCTCAAGGGAGGGGTCCATCTCGCTGACCCGCAGGAGCGCTCTGAGGGCGTGTCCCAGCTCTCCGTAAGCGGAAGGCTCTCCATCGTAAAGATGGGTGAGAACCTCAACCATGAGCTTCTTTATCTTCTCAAGGTCCTTGAGCTTCTCAGCCTTCTTCCTCAGCTCCTCAACCTGTTCAGGGGAGAGACCAACGTCCTCTATCTCCCTGAGCCTGAACTCAAGGAAATCCCTCTTCTGGAGCATCTCCTCCCTAAGGGAGAGGAGTCTATCAAGCTCTCTGCTAAGGGAGAGGTAGTCGCCGTAGAGGGTACCCACCTTCCCTGTGAGCTCTTCTAAGGAGGCGAACTTGTCCAGAACGCTTCTCTGAAAGTCGCTCCTGAGGAGCTTTACAAACTCATTCTGTCCCTGAAGGGACACGTTCTCCTCCAGCAGCTCCCTGACGGTCCTCGCGGTGGTTCCCCTTCCGTTGAGGAAGTATCTGCTCCTTCCTCCTCTTATCTCCCTTCTCAGTATAACGGCTTCGCCGTCCTTCTCAAGCTCAATCTCAACCGCCGTCCCTTCGGGGAAGTCCCCCTGCCTACCCATGACGAACTCAACGGCGGAGATGGTCATTGACTTCCCGGTGCCAGTCTCACCGGAGATTATGTTTAACCCTTCACCGAGCTCAAGCTCTAAGTCCTTGATGAGCAGGAAATTTTCTATGCAGACCCTCCTGAGCATAGGTATAAATATCGGAACTAAGGGTTCTGGATTCAACGGGAGAGCCTTCTGAGGAAGAGGAGCGATAGGGTAAGGAGGAGGGTGAAGAGATTGGGTGCAGAGCTCTGGCATCCTCCCGAGTTGCAGACAGTGAGGCTTGAGGCTGAGAGCTCAGCGCTGAAGTCAAGAGAGCTGTCGGAGAAGTTTACGTAAAGCCTTCCGCTGTAGGTGCCCTTGCCGGAAGGGTAGAAGGTAAGGAGGAGCCTGCACTCCTCAAAGCTTGAGAGGGTTCTCCCGCTACAGTTATCCTCCTGCAGGGAAAAGCCTTTACCCTCAAGGCTGACACTGACCACCCGAACCGGCGTTGCTCCCGTGTTCCTGACCCAGAACTCCCTCCTCTGGGGTGAGCAATCGCTCACGCTATTCCAGCTCACAAACATGGCAGAAGGGCATACCTTGGGAGAGCTTTCGTTCTGCAGGAGCGCTGCAAGGTCAAGGACCGAGCAGGTGTAGTTCTGTCCCGCAAGGCTCGTGTACTTCTTTCCCGTCAGGAGTATCCTCTTCCTCACCTCCCTGTAATCCAGAGACGGATCGCGGCTCTTTAGGAGGGCAACCGCTCCAGTCACGAAGGGTGTTGAAAAGGATGTCCCTGGTTCAGAAAGTAGGGAGTTGCAATCGTCTGAGTAGCTCCCAGCCCTGAGGGCAAGGACGTTCTCTCCGGGAGCGGAGATCTTCACCTTGTTGAAGCCGTAGTTAGAAAAGGAAGACCTCTCACCCCTGAGGTTAACAGAGCCCACGCATATCATGTTCTCAAGGTCGTAGTTGCAGGGATTCATGCTTATGGTGTCGTTGTTCCTACCTTCGTTTCCGGCGGCGGTCACGTAGAGTATGCCCTCCCGGGCGAGCTCCTCAATCTTTTCCTTTTGAATCTGGAGGTCGGGATACTCGGCGCCGTAGCTTGC
>NZ_JBWONM010000037.1:0-10542 GCF_056450045.1 Hydrogenivirga sp. | reverse complement strand
TTTACATATCTCCGGAGGTTGCGGAGTTCATAGTCTCCATAGCTGAGCAGACGAGGACAGACCCTAAGGTCCTGCTCGGTGCCTCAACCCGCGGGACCATACACCTGTCCCAGTGTGCGAGGGCGGTCGCTTACACCAAGGGGAGGGACTTCGTTATACCCGAGGACGTTCTTGAGGTAGTGGAAAGGGTGATAGCCCACAGGCTCATAGTTAGGGAGGGGGTGAGCAAGGAAGAAGTGGTCAGGGAAGCACTGCAGAGGGTTGAGATTCCAAGATAAAATACTTCCCATGTTCACGCTCCTGATAGATATGGACGGTGTCCTCACAAAGGACAAGGAGTTCACTCCCTTTGATTACGCCACCACCTTTATAAAGAACCTAAAGAAGTGGGGCGTGCCCTTCAGGATAGTTTCCAACAACTCAACACGCCCGCCCGAGCTCATAGTCCACAAGCTCAGGGTGAAGGGATTTGACATCACAGGGGAGGACTTTATATCACCCGTGGGAGTGCTACCGGACTACCTGAGGCGCCTCGGGGTCAAGAGCCTCTTCGTGATGGGGACCGCCATGCTCTCTGAGTTCCTCTCCCAGCAGGGCTTTGAGGTGAAGAACGACCATGAGGTTGAAGCGGTCGTTGTTGCCCAGGACAAGGAGGTAAACTTCTATAAGATAAAGACCGCCGTATCGGCGGTGTTTCTGAACAAGGCAAAGATAGTTCCCGTAAATCTATCCCGGATAGTGAGGGACTCGGACGGTCTCTACTTCCCCGGGGCGGGATCCTTTGCAAGGATGATAGCCTACAGCACGGGTTACGAAGGGGAACTTCCAAACCTCGGCAAACCCTCTCCGGAGTTCATAAGGCTCGCCCTAAAAGGACTCCCTCAGGAGGAGGTCTTCCTCGTGAGCGACGACATATACACCGACCTTATGGGTGCGAAGGAGGTTGGGATAAAGACCATCTTCATGACAACGGGCAAGTACAGGGAGGAGGAGCTCAGGAAGACGGACTTTAAGCCCGACTACATCTTCCACGACCTTCGGGAGCTTGAGAATAAAATATTCGGGTGGCTAAAGGGCTAATAATCCTTCTGATCGCCGTTTCCCTGTCCTTGGGCGTTGAGATACTCTCTAAAAGCCTCAGAACGGACGGAGAGGGAAACATCATAGCTGAAGGGGAGGTTGAGGCTCAGTACAGGGAATACCTGATAAGGGCGGACAGGGTGAAGTACAACCCAAAGAGCAAAGAGGTCTTCGCCTACGGCAACGTCTATGTAGAGAAGGAGGACAAGAGCCTAGTCGTGAAGGGAAGCCAGGCTTATCTGAACCTGAGGGAGGAGAAGGGTTACTTCCTTGATGCTCAGGGACGATTCAGGGAGTTTTACTTCAGCGCCAAGAGGGTTGAGAAGGTTGGTGATAAGCTGTACCACGTCTATGAGGGTGATGTTACCACCTGCCCCCCTGAAGACAAGGAACTAAAGGTCTGCTTCCTGAAGGCAAGGGTCTCCGACAGATACGTCCTCTCCCTGAGCAACTCCTTCAAGTTCTTCAACCTGCCCGTCTTTTACAGCCCTTTAGCCATCTTTCCCGTCGGCAAGAGGAGGTCGGGACTCCTGCCCCCCATGATAGGGAGCAATTCCTACAACAACTTCATATACATACAGCCTATATACTGGGCTATCTCCCAGGACAAGGACGCAACCCTTACCCTTGATTACAGGGACAAGCAGGCAAAGGGTGTTTGGCTTGAATACAGGCAGGCGTTCACTTGGAAGAACAGGTTCTACATGAGGATATCCTACTACAAGGAGCCAGAGCCTGCGGGGGAGTGGTGGGAGGGGAGGAATTTGAAGACTTTCAGGGAGAACAGGTTCAGGATTGAGCTCAGGAGCTCCCTTAAGGGCTGGAAGCTCGGCTTGGATCTTCCTTCAGACCCTTACTTCTTTGAGGACTTCTACTTCTCCCAGGGAGAGAGAACGGTACCCTTCACCCTCTCGTACCTCAACTACACCGAGCTCAAGAAGGACTACCTCCTGACACTGAACCTTAGAAGCTACTACGACCTTACCTCCGATACAAACCGCCAGACGCTCCACCTTCTCCCCGAGATGGGCTTTTACTCAAGACCAAAGCGCCTCGGACCTGCCTACCTGAGCCTCACGAGCACCTTCACCAACTTTTACAGGGAGGAGGGTTTGCGCTCAAAAAGGCTTATATTCAACCCTCAGGCGGAGCTTCCCCTGAAGCTATTTGAGCTTACCGACTACATGAGCCTTAAGCTCATCAACAACTTTTACTTCACGGAGGGGGAGGAGGGTCTGGATGAGAGGGTCAGCACCTTCCTCTTTGAGAACAGGCTACCAATATTTCACAGCCTCAGCCTCGGCAAGATAAACTTCTCAAACGTCCTTGAGCTCGTTTACTCCTTTTCCCCCGAGGACTACAACAACCCCCAGTTTGACAGCTTTGACAACGTGACCAAGGAGAGCAACTTCCGCCTCAGGTACAGCGCCTCAATGGTGCACAAGGGGAGGAGTGTAGCGAGCCTCTTTCTGGAAGGAGGTTACAACCTGCTCGGCTCTTACAGGTTTCCCACCGACAGCGCCCTCGTAAAGGAGAAGCTGGTGCCCCTCAGAGCTATCCTTTCCCTCTACCCTGCCCAGTGGCTTAGCCTGAGTGAGGACACGATATACGACGCAAATCTCGGGATATTCGCCCAGAGTGCAAGCTCGGCGAGCATCAGCGTAAAGAATTTCAAGGGATCGCTCGGCTACGTTGTAACGAGGAACAGCACGGGGAAGCGGATATCCGACCAGTACACCGTGAAGGGGGAGCTCGGCATAAGGGCTCTACTGCTCGGTGGCTCTCTTACAAGGGACAACATCTCGGGGCAGGAGCTCTACAGAAATCTCTATCTTGGGCTCAAGGGAGCCTGTTGGACCCTAAAGGTTGATTACAGGAGGACCTACTACGGCACCCAGAAGGGTTATCTGAGGGAGGTCTTTGTAGTATTCAACCTCTTCAACCTCAGGGAGCTCAAACTGCCACTGCGGAGGAGATGAGCTCCTTCAACTTCCTCGTCTGAGCCTCAACGTCCCGGGCTGAGAAGATGCCTGAGCCAACTACCACAACGTCCGCCCCTGACCTGACCACCTCAACCACGTTGCTCTCCTTTATACCTCCGTCAATCTCAATGAGGCAGTCAGGGTTTATCCTGTCCCTTAGCTCCCTCAGGGCTATGAGCCTGTCCAGAGACCTCTCTATAAAGCTCTGACCGCTGAATCCCGGATTGACCGACATAAGAAGGACGTAGTCCGCATAGTAAAGAGCCTCCTCAACAGCTCCCACGGGTGTTCCGGGGTTGAGAACCACCCCAGCCTTAGCACCAAGCTCCCTTATCAGAGTGAGGGTTCTGTGGATATGAACAACGTTCTCTATGTGGACGCTGACCCAGTTCGCACCCGCTTTTACAAAGGCGGGTATGTATCTGTCCGGCTCATCTATCATGAGATGGGCATCTATGGGAACGCTCACCCTCTTCCTTATGTGAGATAGGAGCTCAGGACCAACCGTTATGTTGGGTACGAAGTGTCCGTCCATGACGTCGTAGTGGAGTATATCCGCTCCTCCCCTGATGGTAGCCTCTATCTGCTCGCCTATGTTCCACCAGTCCCCTGCAAGTATGGAAGGTGCGAGAAGCTTCCTCACCTTAACTCCTCCGAGCTATTTAATTTTAAGTCCTTTTTGAGGAGACCGCTTACGTCTATCGTGATCTTGACGCCGGGCATGACCTCCACCTTGAGTATATCAATGGGTCTTTTAAGGGTGAAGAGCTTAGCTTCACACACCCTCTTGGTTATAGGAGAGTCCCTTCCCAGGTACAGTCCTCCCCACAGAGATAAAACTTCAACGGGGAGGCTTATCCGTGTTATTTCCCCTTCCTTGGAGACCTCTACCCTGAAATCCCTCTCCTCCTTCGGGGTCTTCTTTATTACAAGCCTGTAAAGTCTCTCCGGAAGCTGGGGTATGCCTTTGACTAAGGACAGCCTTCTATCACTCAGGTACAAAACCGCCTCAATGGATGGGTCTCCTTCCCTTAGCTCTCTATAGAGGTTTATCTTACTTCCCGAGGTGCAGAGCCAAGTCCCCTTTGATCCTGACCAATCAACGATCTCCACCTCTTCAAGGGGTACCTCAACGCTCACGAAGGAGATAAGTTTGTTCCCTACCCTGTAGATAGTGCTCTCCAGAAGCTTGTAATCTATCTCCTTGGCTTCCTTTGTCTTCCTTCTCAGATCCTCCTCAAGCCTTCTCCTCATCTCGGCTTCCTTCTGGAACTCCCGCCACCGCTCCTCTACAACCCGCCAGCACTCAGGGGGTGTTTTTCTCTTCTCTAAAAGAAGTGCTGTGCACTCACCAATCTCCTTCTTTAGCTTTTCAGCGGAGGCACCCCTGTCATCCTGGAGGGTTGAGAGGTACAGGATTAAGAGGACAGGCACGCATTCAGGAGGCACCTCTCCCCTTTTGGTGGAGACCGCTACACACTCCCTAACCCTCTTATCAAAGACTTCTTGGGAGCTATCTTCCGAACCAAAGAGGAGGGATAGAAAGAGGCTGAAGATGAGGAAAATTTTTCTTACCACGTTAATAATTTAATCATGGGTGTTTTTATTCTTATCCTTCTTACCTTCTCCCTTTTGCAGGCTGAGGAGCTCTCCTTTGAAACCGAAAGGTTTTCAGGAGTCATAAAGCTCATGGATAAAGGGATAAAGATGAGCTGGGTTAAGCTCAGGGAGGGTGGCTATATGGTCTCCGGAAAGATTCCCGAGTCCATTAAAGACCAAGGGTTTGTTTGCCAATACCTCACGGACCTCAAGGCGGAAGAGGTAAGGAACCTTATACTTAAGAACGAGTACCTACCCAAGAAGGTACCCTTGAGGACTCTCAACGCTTACGTGAAGGTGGGCAAAAAGCCTCATCTCGCAAAGCCCGAGATATACCCGATAAACCCTACGATGGGAGATTATGGGGAGATAGATTCCGAAATAGTGAGGGAGGTCCTGAGAGCCATGGAAAGGGACCCATCTCTCAGAAAGAGGTTCAACCGCTACGTTGAGGACTTTCAAAGGGAAGGTCTTGACCCTATAGAGGCGAGGAGGGAGGCGCTCAAGTACGTGGTTGGTCTTGCCAAGATTGAGGTAAGGAGGTGGCTCCCAGAGGAGAAGCTACCAAAGAGGCTCTATCTTTACTGCCACAGAGCCCTTTATGAAACTGATACAAAGCCCGGGAAGACCCCTAAGAGCATTTATGAAGTGAGGCTCTACCCCGTTGAGCTGAGCACAATATCCGAGGGACACATAAGGATTGAGAAGGTGGAAGTCCTGAAGGGAGACATAAGGGTTGTCCTTACAGTACCTCACACCCATGACGTTCCGAGAAACCTTCCCCTTGACCTGATAACCGTAAATCCGCCACTGGCAAAGGGCTTTCGCTTCAAGAACTACAGATATGTCTATGTGGGAGGCTACCTTTACTATGGTTTTAATAAGGACCCCAACAGGGGGAGCTATCAGATATATCTCAGCTCCTTAGGAGACAAGTTCTACACCATTATCGCCCATCAGGGGGAGGAGAGAACCTACGAGCTCTACATAAGGCTCGGCTACTACGGGTCCAACGAACCAAGGGAGGAAATATCCATGTTTAATCCCCGTAGAGGGGACGATTACTACACGGGCACTTTGGTGGACTGGAGCTACACCCACAGAAGGTTTTTAAAGAACCTCAGCATAAGAACCCCCGTTAGGCTCACCTTCAGGATAGTATCGCCCGAGGGCTACGAGTCGGAACCCTTTGAGGTGGTGATAAGGTAGTCAGTCCGCCTCCTCCTCAACCCTTATCAGGACGGGCTCACCAACAACAACGGGAAGCCCCCTTATCTGGGAAAGGGCTTTCTGGATGTCAAGCTCGTAAGCCTTATGGGTAAGGACAACGAGGGGAACAACCGGTTCTCCGCTCCTGCCAGCTATCTCACAGACCATCTCCTTCTGAAGGACAGCCGCTATGCTTATGTTGAAGTCTGCAAGGACGCGCGATATTGAGGCAAGGACTCCGGGTCTGTCGGGGACATCAAACCTCAGGTAGTACCTGCTGAAGAAGTTCTCCCTCAGGGATATGGGCTCATCCTCCCAGTCTATAGGGGTTATCTCCCCACCGCCATTTGCCACAACGGTCCTGCCCAGATCTACTATATCCGAAACGACGGCTGACGCCGTTGGAAGGGAGCCTGCCCCCTGGCCGTAGAACATCGTCTTTCCAACGAAGTCCCCCTCAATCATGACGGCGTTGTAAACACCCGAGACCTTGGCGAGGGCTTCGTCCGAGTGGATGAAGGTTGGATGGACCCTTATCTCAACCTCACCATCAAACCGCTTCGCTATGGCGAGGAGCTTGAGGGTGTAGCCGAGCTCTTTACCGAGCTCCACGTCAAGTCTGTCAACTTCCCTTATACCCTCAACCTTAAGGCTCTCAAAGGGGAAGTACCTTCCGAAGGCGAGGGAAGCGAGGATGTTTATCTTGTGGGCTGCGTCCCATCCGTCTATATCAAGGGAAGGATCTGCCTCCGCATAGCCTCTCTCCTTAGCCTCACCGAGGGCTTGCTCAAAGCTCAGGTTCTCCTCAAACATGCGGGTCAGTATGTAGTTTGTGGTGCCGTTCAGTATCCCGTATATGGTCCTTATCCTGTTGCCGACGAGTCCCTCCCTGAGAGCCTTTATGACGGGAATGCCACCACCAACTGAGGCTTCAAAGCCTACCCTGAGTCCCCTCTCCTGTGCCTTGAGAAATATCTCCTCACCCTCAAGGGCGAGGAGGTGCTTGTTGGCAGTGACCACGTGCCTTCCCCTGTCAAGAGCCTCCATTATCAGCTTCTTGGCAAAGTCCTTGCCTCCAACGAGCTCCACGACGATATCACAGGAGTTTATCACTTCTTGGTAATCGGTTGTCCTTACCTCAGGTGGGACTTCAAACTCCCTCTTCCTTTCCCAGTCAAGGTCCGCAACCTTAACGAGCTCAAAGTCTATCCCCGTCTTCTTCTTGAGCACATCCCTGTTCTCAATCAAGAGCTTGGCTGTCCCAGTCCCTACGATGCCACAGCCGACTATACCGACCTTCACCTTCACGGCTTTATATGATACCTCCGAAGGAGGTCCTCTGTTCCATAAAATCTATGTACGTTAGTGTTTACTAATCTATCCGCCTGTGAGAGAATATACTCAGGAGGTAATCCTGATAAGAGCACTGCTGATAGTCCTGACGCTCGTGAGCCTGAGCTCTGCGGGTGATATACCCGGTGCCTTCGGGATTAAGTTCGGCACTCCCCTGAAAGACATAGATGTGGTTGATGTGGCTAAAACCACCGAGGGTGCGACCATTTACATAGTTCTGCCTCCGAGGAGGCTCCCCTTCCTAAAGCTCTATGCGGTTGAGGTATCTCAGAAGGAGAAGAGGGTTTACGGTATCTGGGGAAAGGGAAGCCTTCCTTCCAAGGAGGAGTGTCTGAAGCTGCTTGAAGGCGTCGCCTCCCAGATGGAAAAGGAGTTCGGGGTTGAGAGGAAAAAGCCTCCCTTCAAAGCCATAGGCTACTACTTTACCGCTGGGAAGAGGATGGCTCTTGTCAAGTGTACCCAGGAGGGGAAGGACTGGAAGATATACCTTCAGTTCTACGACACCGAGCTTGAAGGAAGATGAGCTACCAGTAAGGTATCTCTTCCATCTGAAAGAGGAAGCTGAAGGGAACCGCCAAGCCGCTTATGTACGCTGTCCCGGGCTTAAGGAAGGGGAGGAGGTTGAAGACGTCCTCCTTGCTCTGTTCAAAGAAGATGGAGACCGCCTCAAGGTCGTTCCTAGTTATGAGCTTGAATATCACCTGAGTGTTGAGCTGGGAGAGGATGAACTTGCTCACGTTCGCCGGTCTCTGGGTAATAGCTATCAGACCGAGCCTCAGCTTCCTTCCTTCCATAGCTATCCTTCTGGCGCTTATGTAGGCGAGGTTCTCCCGTCCCGCCTGTATCTCCGAGGTTCCCCTCTCGGGTGCGAAGTTGTGAGCCTCCTCAAGGACTATGAGCCTGTCTGCTGGCTCTTCCTTGGCTATCCTGAGAACCTCTCTTAGAAGGAGTCCGGCAACGTTTATCCTGGTTTCGGTTATATCAACGTCCTTGTAGTCATACACTACGAACCTCTCACCGGACTCCAAGGAGTTCCTGAGCTCCCTGACGAGCTCCGGCTGTCCCGAGACGGACTCCTCTCCGAGGTTTCTCTTCCAGAACTCAACCGCATCAAGGAGAGCCTCCCTCAGGTATCTGTCCTTTACCCTGATGGCTGCCTCTTTGACGAGGGTCTCAAGGCTCTTTTCTCCGAGGGCTGTTCTGCCAAGCTCAGGCTTTAGGTGCCTCCTGAAGAAGGACATGACCTCCTTCTCATCGTGGGACTTCTCGGATATGGTGAGTCCGTACTCCTTGAAGAGGCGCTTCAGGTCATCTCCATCAACGGGCAAAAGGACGTTTCCTACCCTCACCTCCCTCGCATCCCCGACCTCCTTCAGGAACTGAGAATACTCGCCGTACATATCAAAGACAAAAACCTTCACGGGCTCTGTGAAGTTCTTGAGCACCTTCTTCACAAAGGTCGTCTTCCCCGAGCCGGTTGTTCCTATAACAGCCATGTGCATTGAGACAACCTTATCCATATCAAGGTAGGCCTTGACCTCCGTTCCCTGAAGCCTCCCCAAATAGGTGGGAAATCTCATATCGTAGCCCGAGTGGTTCTTCAGGAGTATCGCCCTGAGAGCCTCCTCTCCAACCTCAAGTATCTCAACGGGTGATCCCGCCCTGAGGGGACGGACAGGCGTCTTGAAGAGGTTCCTCTCCCTCTCGTACTCGCCGAGAACCTCCAAGCTCGCTACCTTCAGCTCAACCCCCTCCTGAGCCCTCGCAAAAACGCTCGCAACCCTCCAGGATTCTTCATCAACGGAGAAGACCTCCCTAAGGAAGGGGCTGTCCTTGAGAAGGAGCTCATCACCGAGACCCTCAAGGGAGGCGTTGACCGACCTTATCTGGGATATCCTACCGAGGAAGAAGTTCTCCCTATCAATGGGTATCTTTACGTAAGTCTGTTCCTGTAGCTCCCTGAGGAGGAGGACCTTACCCTCCCTCGCCGTCTCCAGCCGGAGTATGAAGGCAACCGTCTTTGAAAAATCGTAGGACTCCTCCTTTATAGCCTCAAAGTGCTCCTCAAGCTCCCTTACCTTCTTAGCCTCCGACAGAAGGACGGCGGTCTCCACATTTCCCTCAGGCAGGAGCCCCGAATGGGTTAAGTTGGCAGAGCCGACCAGCGCCCTCTTTCCATCAACTATCACGAACTTTGCGTGTAGCCTCGTGTTAAGGAAGAGCCTCCCTCCTCTTTCCTTAACAGCCTTGAAGACCTCTGGGTCCGTTATTCGGAAGTCCTCGTAGGAGGAAGCCCTCAGTATTAGCTCAACCCTGACACCCTCCTTAAGAAGTGAGAGGAGTTCCTTGAGAACCTCACCCTTGACCCATGCGGAGGCTACCTTTACCTCTCTTTTTGCCTCCGAAAAAAGCCTCCTGAGGGCGGTGAGTATCCCCTCTCCCCTGAGAATCTCCATAATTAAAGTTTAATTCAGTCATTTATGTTTATCTTCTCTTCAATAACGTAGGGCTTTTCCCCTCTTGATTCGTAGTAGGTCATTATTATCAGCTCAGCTATTATTCCAGTGGAGAGGAGCTGTATCCCCGCGAGTATAAGGAGAACACCGAGTATAAGGAGCGGTCTTCCACCTATGTCTTCACCCATAAAGAGCTTCAGAAAGCTCAGGTAGAGCTCTATCAGAACGCCAACACCGAGCAGGAGAAAGCCAAAACCCCCGAAAACATAGAGAGGCTTGGTTATGTACTCGTTCAGGAACTTAACCAGAAATATGTCAAGGATAACCTTGATGGTTCTACCTATACCGTACTTTGACTTCCCGTAGAGCCTCGGGTGGTGCTTTACGGGTATCTCGGCAATTCTTGCACCGAAGCGCTTTGCGAGGGCTGGCAGGAAGCGATGCATATCGCCGTAGAGCCTGTACCTCTTCGCTATCTCGGACCTGTAAGCCTTGAGGGTGCACCCGTAATCGTGGAGCTCCACACCCGTTACCTTAGAGATTATCCAGTTGGCTATCTTGGAAGGTAGCTTCCTTGAGAGGAAGGGGTCCTTCCTGTCCTTTCTCCACCCGCTCACTATGTCGTAGCCTTCCTCCAGCTTCTCCAAGAGCCTGGGTATGTCCTCCGGGTCGTTCTGAAGGTCGGCGTCCATTGTTATTATCACATCGCCCCTCGCGTGCTCAAAGCCGGCGTACATCGCTGCGGTCTGCCCGTAGTTCCTCCTGAACCTGACGACCTTGACCCTTTTGTCCTTCTCAGCCAACTCTCTGAGTATCTCCGGCGTTCGGTCGTAGCTCCCGTCATCAACGAAGACTATCTCGTA
>NZ_JBWONM010000036.1:0-12164 GCF_056450045.1 Hydrogenivirga sp. | reverse complement strand
CTCTGTACCCGAGCTCCTTCTCCCACCTTTCAGATATCCTCTCCCCCTTCATAACGAAGACGTACTCCTTAGAGAGAGATTCAAGTATGGGATAGATATCCTCAAACTCTCCCATCGCTCTGGAAAGGACTATATCAAACTTCCTATCAACCTCCTCGGCTCTCCTGCATATCACCTCCCACTCAAGACCCAATCTGACCTTGAGGAACTCAAGGAAGCTACACTTCTTTGAGACAGACTCTATGAGGTAGAGCTTAAAACTTCTTAGATATATCTTCAGGGGCACACCGGGGAAGCCGGCTCCGCTTCCAACATCAGCCACCTCCCTGTTTCTCCACCGGGCACCCGACTCGGAGAGGCAGTCCAAGAGGCTCAGGGAATCAACGAAGTGCCTCCCAACTATCTCCTCCGGCTCCCTCACGGAGGTGAGGTTGTGAACCCTGTTCCAGCGAAGGAGCTCGCTCAGGTACAGGGACAAGAGATGGGCTGTCTCCTCTGAGAGCTTGAAGCCGTGCTCTTCAAATATCTCCACTATCCTCTCTCTATCCACCTATCCTCTCCAGGACTTTCTCTACAACACCCGAAGGGTCCTCGCTCCCGTATATATCCCTTCCCATCACTATCATGTCCGCTCCACGCCTCACAGCCTCCTCAGGGGTAAGAACCCTCACCTGGTCCCCTCTGCTCTGAGAGATCCTGATCCCCGGGACGACGGTGAAGAGTCCCGTCCTCTCCTTCACCTGTGCCACCTCCTCGCCAGAACAGACAACACCGTGGAGCCCGCTTTCCTTGGCAATATCTGAAAGGTAGAGGACCATATCCCTCAGAGTGGGAAAGCTGGACCTGAGGAAGCTGAGGTACTCCTCCCCATGACTCGTCAGGAGCGTAACTCCCAGGAGCTTCAGCCTCTTTGAGGATAGGGAAGCCCACTCAAGCATCTTTCTTCCACCGAGGGTGTGAAGGGTCAGGTAGTCAACACCGAGGCTTTCAGCCTCATGAACGGCGAGCTTTACGGTGTTGGGTATGTCGTGGAGCTTAAGGTCAAGGAAGAGCTCCCTTCCGCTCTCTTTAACGAGCCTGATTATGGAGCTCCCCGCTTCCAGAAAGAGTTTGGGACCAACCTTGAAAACCACGGGATAGGGGTGGAGTAACTCTATCAGCTTCTGAGCCCTATCCCTATCAACATCAAGGGCAACGCAGAGAAGAGCCATGCATGATATTAAACCATGAGAGGAAGCTTCTTCAGGGGCTCATCCTTAAGCCTGTGGGCGAGCTTTAAGAAGAGGAGAGCGGTTATGTAGGCATCGTCAAGGGCACAGTGAACACCCGAAGAGGGGACACCAAGCTCCCGGGCTATATCTCTCAAGCTCTTTCCCTCTCCTCCCCTGCTCTTCCAGAGGTGGAAGATATCAAGCCTGTAAAGGGAGAAGGGTATCCCGTAGAGCTCCCTCACGTACTTGTCCACCATCCTTCTGTCAAACTCAACGTTAAAGCCAACAAGGACGCTTCCCTTCGTGAAGTTAAGGAAGTCTTCTAAAACCCTCTCAAGGGGCTCAGCCTTTTCCCTCAGCTCCTCAAGGGTTATACCGTGGATCTCAACGGAGCTTCTGCTAAGCTCTGTGGGAAGGATAAAGCGGTGGAAGGCGCTGGAGAGCTCAAGGGTCATCTCCCGAACTTTCAGGGCACCTATGGATATGAGCTCCGACCTCTTTGGGTCAAGTCCCGTTGTCTCCGTGTCAAAGACGGTGAAGGTAGCCTTACCCACCGGGGTTGAGAGGTCAATCTCGGGGAAGAACTTCAGGAAGGAAGGGTTATCCCCGTATCTCCTCAGAAGGCACCGCCTCTTTAGCTTGAGCAGGTATATCATCTCGGCAGGTGGGCAGTAAATCTTCTCTCTATGAAGCCCTGAAACTCCTCAACTATCCTCAAGGTATCCTTTAAAAGGTCTCTCTCCAGCTTGCTCAGCTTCTCCGGGTTTACGTAGTTGTCGGGGGTTTTCCCCTCCTTTATCTTCTCTATCTGGCTCCTGAGCCTGAGGGTCTGTAGGAAGGTGAAGGCTTCGGAAAGGTCGGAGGCAAGGTCAGAGGGAAGAATACCCATCTCCTTCAGCCTCTCTATCCTCTCAAGGGTTGAGGTCTCCCTGACCTTCCCCTTAAGGGAGAGCGCCCTTATGCCCTGGGTTATAGGGAATATTCCTCCCTTCTTTATGTCAAGCTCACCCCTGTGCTCTCCCTTTGTCTCTAAGACGAACCTCCTCATGAAGCCTATGGGTGGCTTGAACCTTATCGCATCCAAGAGCATGTAAGCTATGAAGAGTTCCTCACCCTCAAGGGTTCTGAAGACGAAGTCCCTGAGCCTCTCAACGAGGTCAGAGCTGCCGAAGGCGTTCCTGAAATCAAAGAATATGCCGAGCTTGAGGGTATTCTCGGGCTCAGGCTTCAGGAACCAGCTCTTTAGTTTTTTCTCCCACTCGGTTATACCCATCCTCCACTCAGGGTTGGAAACCATAACGTTCCCGGGACAGGGCGGGAAGCCTATATCTATCAAGGTGCGGGTGTATATCTCTCCGAACCTGTCAAAGTAATCCTTAACGTCAACATCAAGCATGGGGTAGGTGTCGTCGTATATTAGGGCGTTGTCCTGGTCCGTCTTGAGCGTCTGCTCTCTCCTCCCCTCACTCCCGAGAACCATAACGCTGAAGGGAACGGGTGGTTCCATCTGAAGCTCCTGTATTGTCAGGAAGACAGCCTTAGCCATAATCTTGTCGTTTACCTCGGAGATGAGCCTCCCTATGTACTGGACTCTCAGACCTTCCGAAAAGAGGTCAACGACCATATCGTCCACCAAGGAGTAGATGTAGCGCAGGTCCTCAACCGAGCGAGCCCTCTCAATCTCCTTTATGAGGACGACGAGGTTCTTGCTCTCGTGGGCTATTATGTCCTTATCCTCAAGAACACCGATGAGCTCCCCCCTCCTGCTCACCCCTATCCTCCTTATGTTCCTGCTCGCCATCTGTAGTATCGCCTCAAAGAGGAAGCTCTCCTCATCAACATGGACAACGGGGTAGCTCATGACCTCCTCAAGCTCGGTTGCAGAAGGGTCCCTTCCCTCAGCGACCACTCTCTTGATTATGTCCCTCTCCGTGACTATTCCCTTCCCCTGGGCGTTGACAAAGACGCAGGAGATGTTCCTGTCCCTCATCATCTGAGCAGCCTTCAGAACGCTGTCCTTTCCTTCCAAGAAGGGGACCTCACTCACCCTGACGTCACCCACCCTCATGGTGAGGAATCTCTCTAAGGAGCCCACATCCCTCACGGGTTTCTTGACCATCCTCACGGTAGCGGAGAGCTTCTTAGCGAGACTCCTTGCAAAGAAGAGTTCAAACTCCTCGTACTTCTCTATGAGCTTCAGAAAGACCTCCTTGGGAAGGAGGTAGAGTATGGCGTCCTGAACTACCTTTGCGGTTGAGGTTGGAGGCTCCCCGCTGAGCAGGGAGGGGTAACCGAAGACATCACCTTCGTGGAGGAAGTCCACCTCTCCTCCGTCAACCAAGAGGACGATCGCTCCCTTCCTGACTATGTATAGGTATTCAAGGGGTTTGGAGCCTTCCTCAAATATGACCTCTCCCTTCTGGTAGTACCTGACGAGTATGTGGTAAGAGAGAGCCCCCAGAGCGGACTCTGGGAGCTTGGAGAAGGGGTAGTGAGCTTTTAAAAACTCCTCAACATCGTGAATCATACCTCGTGGATCTTCTTTGGATACCTTAGGTCCTCAACGAGCTTCTGTATCCTCTCGGAAGGAGGAGGCGTGACCATCGTGACTATGACCGTGACTATGAGGTTAGCTATTATTCCGAAGAGTCCGGAAGCTGTGTGTTGTATTCCCCACAGGGAGACACCCTGATACTTGTTTAGGTATATGTAGATAATGGTTACGAGAAGACCGACAACGAGCCCGCTTATCGCACCCTGCCTGTTGAGCCTCTTCCAGAACACCCCGAGAACCAATGCGGGGAAGAAGGATGCGGTTGCTAGGGAGAACGCCCATGCGACTATCTGAACGATGAAGGCTATCTTCTGAGCTGCTATGAAGCCACCTATAACACCGGCAACCGCGACCGCTATCTTACCCAGGAGAACGACCTTTTTTTCCGGAGCCTGAGGGTTGATCATCTTAGCGTAGAGGTCGTTGGAGACCGCCGCGGCTATAACCAGCAGTAGCCCGTCCGCCGTGGAGAGCGCTGCAGCGAGACCACCAGCCATGACGAAGAAGCCTACAACAGCTGCAAGACCTGCTATCTCGGGGGTTGCGAGAACGACTATGTCCCTGTGGATGTTCAGCTCAGCCCACTGGATTATTCCGTCCCCGTTCTTATCAAGGACCTTGAAGAGTCCGGTCTCAGCCCACTTCTGAGCCCAGGCGGGGAGCTGGTCTATAGGCTTACCGACAACGTCCTTGAGGATGACGAACCTTGAGAAGGCTGCGTAGGCTGGAGCTGTCAGGTAGAGAATCGCTATGAAGAAGAGTGCCCAGCCGGCGCTTATCCTCGCATCCCTGACAGAGGGTGTTGTGAAGAACCTCATTAGGACGTGGGGAAGGGCTGCGGTTCCAGCCATCAGAACGAAGGTAAGGGCGAGGAACTGGGCAAGGTTGAATTTGACGAAGGGCTCAACGTAGTGGGGAGATATACCGTACTGGGTTTCAAGCTCAACTATGTTCTGGAGGACCTTACCGTAGAGGAACTGGGGAAGGGGAACTCCAAACCACTGGGTCGCGAGTATTGAGACGGGAAGGAGGTATGCGGTTATCAGGACTATGTACTGGGCGACCTGGGTCCAGGTTATTGACTTCATACCACCGAGAACGGTGGTCGCTATTATGATTATCATTCCTATAGCTATTCCCACCTCAAAGGGAACTCCAAAGAGCCTTCCCATTATTATCCCGACACCGGCAACCTGACCGACCATGTAGGTGAAGCTTATGATTATCGCCGTGATGAGGGCGACGAGCCTTGCGAAGTTACTCTCGTACCTCTCCGCTATGAAGTCGGGAACCGTGTACTTGCCGAACTTACGAAGGTATGGTGCTATCAGGAGGGCAAGAAGGACGTATCCTCCGGTCCATCCCATTATGTAGGCGAGTCCATCGTATCCAAGGGCGTAAAGGGCTCCAGCCATTGAGATGAAGGATGCCGCACTCATCCAGTCCGCCGCGACAGCCATACCGTTCCAGAAGGCTGGTATCCTCCTTCCGGCAACGTAGAACTCCGCTGCCTCGGTAGCCCTGTTGTATATGGCTATCGCCATAAAGACTATGACAATACCGAAGACTATTATGTAGCCTATCAGGTTCTCCATGGCTCACTCCTCCACTCCGTATTTTTGGTCAAGCTTGTTCATAACGTAGGCATAGACGAAAATGAGCACCACGAAGGTGATTACCGAGAGCTGGGCGCTAACCCAGTAGTGCATTGGAAACCCAAAGATGGTGAGCTTGCTCAGAGGCTTTGCGAGCAGTGCCCCCAAGTAAGAAACGGCGAACCAGATGATCAGGAGAACTGTGATAAGTCGCACATTCTCCCGGTGGTATGCTTCAAGCTTTTCCCGATCCATCCCACACACCTCCTTTAAAATTTCGTTTTAAAGTTTACAAAACACAGTTAAGAATGTCAAATTTTAAAAGCAAATAAAACGATGTTTTATAAAAATTAAATTTATTGGAGCTATAATTTAACAAAAAGCTGTCCGTCTATAGGAAAAATTGAGTATAGGCACCGGAGTGGTTCATATAAGCCTTTTAACACGCCTATTATAAAGTTATGCTTATATACTAAAATCAAACAATGTTTTAAAATGAATAAAGGCTTGTTGTGTAAAAAGATAGGGTTTAAAATTTAAAGCAAACCAAGAAGAGGAGGTGGAACTATGGCTGAGCAGGAGAAGGCGGAGGTTCTCCTTAAGGTAAAGGAGAAGTACGAACCTCCAAAGGAGATAGTTGAGAGGGCGTGGATAAAGGACTACGAGTCCCTCTATCAGGAGTCCATCAAGGACAGGGAAGGTTTTTGGGCTAAGGTTGCGGAGGAACTCCACTGGTTCAACAAGTGGGAGAAGGTTCTTGAGTGGAACTACCCTTACGCAAAGTGGTTTGTAGGAGGTAAGACCAACATAACCTACAACTGCCTTGACAGGCACGTTGAGAACGGGAGAAGGAACAAGGTAGCTTACATATACCTTGATGAAGAGGGTAGCGAGAGGAAGATAACCTACGGCGAGCTCTTGGAGCTTGTGAGCAGGATAGCGAACGGTCTGAAGTCCCTCGGCGTCAAGAAGGGGGACAGGGTCTCCATATACATGCCCAACACCATAGAGGCTATCGCCGTGATGCTCGCCTGTGCAAGGATAGGTGCTATCCACAGCGTTGTCTTTGCAGGCTTCTCGGAAGGAGCTCTGAGGACGAGGATAGAGGACGCCAAGGCTAAGGTCGTAGTTACGGCGAGCTACACGAAGAGGAGGGGAAAGAGGATAGACCTACTTCCAACGGTTGAGAAGGCTATAGATGGTCTTGACTTCGTGGAAAAGGTCATAGTGTGGGACAGGGACGGAGACGTAATAACGGAGGAGTCGGGCAATATGTTCGTTGACCTTTACGAGCTTGCGAGAAACTCCGACCCTGTATGCGAGCCTGAGGTAATGGACGCCGAGGACCCCCTCTTCATACTCTACACTTCGGGAACCACGGGCAAGCCCAAGGGAGTCCTCCACACCACGGGAGGCTACATGGTCCAGACCTACTTTACATCCAAGGTGATCTTTGACCTCCACGAGGACGATATATACTGGTGCACTGCAGACATAGGCTGGATAACGGGACACTCCTACATAGTCTATGGGATACTCGCCAACGGGGTGACCTCCCTCGTAGTAGAGGGTGCTCCCGATTACCCAGACCCCGGAAGATGGTGGAGCTACGTTGAGAAGTACAGGGTGAACGTCTTCTACACGGCTCCCACCGCCATAAGGATGTTCATGAGGTACGGTGAGGAGTGGCCCGCCAAGTATGACCTGTCGTCCCTCAGGATACTGGGCTCGGTCGGTGAGCCGATAAACCCCGAAGCCTGGCACTGGTACTACGAGAACATAGGAAGGGGCAAGTGCGTGATAGTTGATACCTGGTGGCAGACCGAAACGGGTGCCCACATGATAACCACCGTACCCTCCTATCCGGCAAAGCCGGGCAAGGCTGGAAAGCCCATGTTCACCGTTGAGGTTGATATAGTTGACAAGGATGGAAAGAAGCTTCCTCCTGACACCGTGGGCTTCCTCGTCATAAAGACACCCTGGCCCTCCATGCTCAGGACCTGCTGGGGAGAGCCCGAGAGGTACGAGAAGTACTGGAACACGATACCAAACGTTTACTTCGCCGGAGACCTCGCCTCCTACGATGAGGAGGGATACATAATGATACTCGGAAGGGCTGACGACGTTATAAACGTTGCAGGGCACAGGATAGGAACTATGGAGGTTGAGAGCGCCCTCGTTGACCACCCGGCTGTAGCTGAGGCTGCGGTTATAGGGAAGCCCCACGAGGTAAAGGGCGAGTCCATAAAAGCCTTCGTAATACTTAAGAAGGGTGTTGAGCCCTCCGACAAGCTCGTTGAGGAGCTCAAGCTCCACGTGAGGAACATCCTCGGTCCCATAGCGGTCCCCGATGAGATAGAGTTCGTGGAGAAGCTACCCAAGACAAGGAGCGGAAAGATAATGAGGCGTGTCCTCAAGGCAAAGGAGCTTGGGCTTGACGTGGGGGACGTGTCCACCCTGGAGGACTAAAGGCTGAGGTAAGTCCTCTTTATAGAATCTCTCTGGAGGAGCTCTTCGGAGCTCCCCTCCTCTACCACCTCACCGAGGTCAAAGACGTAAGCCCTGTCGGACACGTCAAGGGCTAAGGAGACTTCCTGTTCAACCACGAGCAGGGAGATACCTTCCTCCTCCCTTATCCTAAGGAGTATCTGAGCAAGCCTGTCAACCACAGCGGGGGCGAGACCGAGGGACAGCTCGTCTATCATCAGAAGCTTTGGCTTAGACATCAGAGCCCTACCTATGGAGAGCATCTGCTGCTGTCCTCCCGACAGGTCCCCCGCAAGCTCTCTCCTCTTTTCATAAAGCTCGGGGAAGTAGGAGTAAATCCTCTCAAGCTCCTTTCGCGCCTCCCTCTTTCTCGTCCAGCCCCCCAAGAGGAGGTTCTCCTCCACGCTCATGCCAAGAAAGAGCCTCCTTCCCTCAGCTGCCAAGGCTATACCCCTTCTTACCCTCTCCTCAGCTGGAAGCTCTTCTATGTGTGCGTCGTAAAAGAGGAGCCTGCCTCCCCAGGGCTTCAGGAGTCCTGCTATCACCCTAAGGAGGGTGCTCTTCCCAGAGCCGTTTGAGCCAAATATGGCGACGACCTCGCCCTCATCAACATGAAGGCTAACGTTCCTGAGCACTTCAACGTCACCGTACCCCGCTGTAAGCTCCTGAACCTCAAGGACCCTTCTTCCTCTCATACCTCTCTCCAAGGTAAGCCCTTATGACCTCCCTATCCTCAACCATATCCTCCGGCTTCCCTGTAAAGATAACCCTTCCCTCACTCAGGACGATGACCCTGTCGGTAAGGCTGAAGAGGGCTTTGAGGACGTGCTCAACGAGGAGCAGGGCTATTCCCCTTTCCCTGCGGAGCCTATCAAGGAGGCGGGCTATCTCCCTCACCGCTTCAGGGTTCAGTCCTGCAAAGACCTCATCAAGGAGGAGAAGCTTGGGTTTAAGGGCGAGCGCCCGGGCGAGCTCAAGCCTCTTCCTCTGGGCTAAGGACAGGGAGTCCGCCCTGTCTCCTATCTTGTGGGAGAGACCGACCGTATCTATCAGCTCCTTGGCTACTTCCCTGCTCGGTGGGAGGGGAGAGCCGTAGTGAAGGGGTATGAGGACGTTCTCAAGGACCGTAAGCCCGCCAAAGAGCCTCGTTATCTGGAAGGTCCTCCCCATGCCGAGCCTTGCCCTGGTGCTCGGTCTCAGGTTGGAGATATCCCTACCATTAAAAAGGATATTCCCTCTGTCCTGTCTGACTATCCCGCTGATTATGTTGAGAAGGGTAGTCTTGCCAGAGCCGTTAGGACCCACAACTCCGAGCACACCGCCCTCTTCAAGCTCCAGACCCACACCCTTGAGCACCCTGTTGCCCCCAAAGCTCTTGTGAATATCCTTCACCACAAGGAGGCTCATCCTCTCACCCCCATCACGCCCCTTGGCAGAAAGAGGACAGCTATCACTATGAGGGCACCGAGCACTACGCCGTGGAGCTCAAGGAATCTGCTCCAGACAACCTCCGAGACGAGCTCCAATAGGAAGGAACCAACTACCGGTCCGACGGTGGTGCCCACACCCCCCATCAGGAGGGCGACAAAGGTCTTAACCGAAAGAATAGGGTCAAAGGCTGAGGAGGGGTCTATGTAGGTTATCCAGTGAGCGTAGATGCCCCCGCAGACTCCCGTGAAGAAAGCCATAATCCCGAAGGAGAGGCTCTTAAAGAGGAGGGTGTTCACACCGAGGCTCTCCGCAGCGACCTCATCCTCCCTTATAGCCTTCAGGGCGTAGCCAAAGACCGACCTGTCTACGTAGAGGTTGGCGAGGAACACAGAGAGGGCAAGTATCCAGAAGAGGAGGTAGAAGAGGTAACCCTCAAGGGTCCCCCTGTATATCGGGAGGTTCATACCGTCCGCCCCGCCGAGGAGCTCTATGTTCGTAACCACCTCCGCAAGGGCGAGCTGAAGGGCTAAGGTGGCTATGGCGAAGTAGTGACTCCTGAGCCTCATAAGCACCGGTGCCAGAAGCAGGGCACAGGAGAAGGAGAGAACACCGCTCCCGAGAAGAGAGAAGAGTATCGGGAATCCGAGGTGTTTTGAGAGGACGGCTGCGCCGTAGCTCCCTATACCAAAGAAGGCTATACCACCGAAGGCTGGGTAGCCGGTGTAACCCAAGAGTACGTTCTGGGCTAAGGACAGGCTCGTCAGGAGCAGGACGGAGCTGAGCACCCTGAGTATGTAGCCCGTCGGGAGTAAATCCCCAAAGATGGAAAGGGTAAAGGGAAGGAGGAGCAGGAGCCCGAAGATAAGGAGCGTAAACCTTTCAGACCTCGCCATAGTACTTACCACCTATCAACCCTCTCGGTCTCACCACAAGAAGGACTATCATTATCAGCAGGGAGGCGAAGAACCTCCAGCTCTCTCCAGCATAGAAGGATACGAATATCTCTATAATCCCGAGGAGCATACCTCCCACAAGGGCGCTTTCAACCCTTCCGAGCCCTCCGAGGATGCTGACGAGAAAAGCCTTTACCGTGAGAAAACCGCCGTCAAAGGGCGTGAAGCCCTGAAGGAGCCCGTAGAGATTACCCGACGAGAGAGCTATCCCGAAGCCCACCCCCGAGGTTATGAGGAAGATGCGTGAAGGGTTTATGCCTACAAGCCTTGCCCCCTCTCTGTCAAGGGCAACAGCCCTGACAGCCCTTCCAGTCCAGCTGAACCTCAGAAAGAGGTAAAGGAGCAAAGTAAGGAGCAGGGCTACGAAGAAGACGAGAAGCTTCACCTCTGAAATTATCAGGCTTCCCACAAAGATACTACCCTCCGCATAGGGAACGTCTATTGACCTTATATCCGCCCTGAAAAAGAGGTTCAGGAGATGGGAAAGGAGTATATCAACACCGAAGGTCAGTATGAGGACCATGAAGGGTTCGTACTCCATGAGCCTGTTTATAAGAAGTCCCTGAAGGAGCCACCCGACCCCAAAGCCAACGGCGAAGCTCCGAGGTGCGGACAGGAGAGGGTCAACGCCGAGCTCAAGGTGGAGGGTGTAGGCGAGGTACGAGCCCAGAAGTATAAAGCTCCCGTAGGCTAAATTCAGTATCCCGAGAACTCCCCAGGTCAGGGAAAAGCCGAGGGACATGAAGGCATAGAACGAGCCAAGGAGCAGTGCCTCTATCAGGAGCTGAAGGATCAGATCCATTCACTTCCACTCGGGCTTGGGATAGACGGGCTTAGCCTCTTGGAAGGGATAGACGGTGACGGGCTTGCCCTTTTGCACCTGAATGACAGCCATCGGCTTTGTGACTATCTTTCCCGTCTCATCAAAACCTATGACACCGTAGAAGGTCTCCTCTCTCATGCTCAAAAGTGCCCTTCTTACCTTCTCCACCTCAAGGCTACCGGCTTTCTCAAGGGCGAGCTGGAGGGCGAGGGCTGCGGCTGTCCCACCGGCGGCGTGATACTCGGGGTCCTCTCCGTACTTCTCCCTGAACGCTCTGACATACCCCTGCGTGCTTCCAAAGAGAGGGTCCTTATACCTGAAAGCCTTTGACCACTGGACGGGACCGAAGACGTACTCTGCATCCTTTCCAAGCGCCTTGACGAAGGCTGGGAGAGGAGGTCCTACCGTAAGACCCAGAAACTTGGGGTTTATCCTGAACTGCTTGAGCTGCTTTACCACGAGAACCGAGTCCCTGAAGTGCCCGGCACCAATGATAACATCAGCCCTCTTGAGCCTGAGCTTGAGCATGAGGGAAGAAAGGTCCTGGGTCCCCTTTGGGTATCCCTCAAAGAGGACTACCTTGAGCCCTTTCTTCTGAGCTTCCTCCTTCGCTCCTCTGGCAGCATCCTCCGAGAATATATCCTTCTCATAAAGGATGGCAACGGTTTTGGGCTTTGGTCTCAGACTCACCGCAAGGTCTATCAGATTCTTTCCGTAATCGGGAGCAACGTTGAACACTCCGAAGACGTGTTTATAGCCCTGCCTGTATATCTTGGAGGAGGCGCCTCCTCCCTGAACCATAAGCGCCCTGTACTTTTCAACCACGCCTGCTGCAGCGAACACCTGCGCACTACCGTAGGGTCCGAGTATGAACCTTACCCTGTCCTCCGTTATGAGCTTCTCTATCAGCTTTGCTGTCGTCTTTGGATCGCTCTGGTCATCGTAGTAAATTATCTCAACCCTGTACCTCTTATTACCTACCTTTATACCACCGAGGGAGTTTACCTTATCCTTCCAGAGCTCGTATCCCTTCTTGAGAAGCTCTCCTTCCTTGGCGTACTTCCCGGTAAAGGAAACAGCAGCTCCCAGCCTGAGGACATCCTGAGCGAG
>NZ_JBWONM010000035.1:0-2147 GCF_056450045.1 Hydrogenivirga sp. | reverse complement strand
CCTCAGTGAAGGTCCTATGTTACCACAGGCTATTATCTTCGGATCTCCGCAGTGGCAGGCGTAGCAGTTACCCCTTCTGCTCTTTCCGCCCTTCTTGGGGTCTCCGAAGAGCTTCTCACCCCTTGCTCTGTTATTTCCTACAACACCACCTTCGGGGAACTTCACTGTGGCGAGCATATCCTTCTTGAAGGTTTCAGGGTCTATACCCTCAGGAACGAGCTGGGTTGGGTTTGAGCAAGCCTTCTGATACTTGTCCTGGTTGGAAAGGGCTATCCTGAACTTCTCCGTCTTGCTCAGCTTCTTCTCAGCTTTCTTTGGTGCCTCCGCCTGCTGAGCTGCGGGCTGACAGGCAACGAGCAGGCCAAGTCCTACCATAGCTCCAGCTATAAATACCTTCTTCATCTTCTCCCCTCCTTTACCTTAAGAGTCCGGGAACTTCTATGGTTGCACCGTTGGCAGCCTTCTTCATGTATAGCTCAAGGGCTATGACCCACTTAGAGTAGGGTGGTGGCTTCTTCACCCAGTCCTTCTTCTGGTGCCACTGCTTCACGTAGAGAAGGTAAGCCTTCCAGCAGCTTCTGACCCTGTCCTCCATGGTCCACATCCTGTCGGAGCCGAACCTGTAGGCGGGCCAGTGGGTATAGAGCTTGTTCTTAACGGGGTCTGGGAGCCCTTGGAGCCTTATCCTCTTTCCAGCCAGGACTGTGTGGCATATACCGCAGGAGAAGTCCCTCGCTCCTACCCTCGTGTACCAGAGCTTTTTACCGTATTCATAGAGCTCCTTCTCCTGTGGGTCGTCCAGCTGGACGTTTATCTTCATGCCGTTTGAAAGCGAAGCGACGAAGGTTGCAAGGGGAACCCTGTAGGGTCCGCTCCACTTGTTGAACTTCTTTTTGAACTTCTTGTCCTTGGCGTTGTAGCCCATGTACTTGGTCATGCATGCGAGTATGCGGGTATCTATGTCCGCTACCTTGTCTATGTCCTTGTAGTACCTGGGCATCTTTGCATAGGCTCCCTCAAGCTTCTTTCCGTCCTGCCCGTGGCAGGTAGCGCAGGACTTCCCGTTAGGTCCGGGCTTGTGGAACATCTCCCTTCCTTCATCAATGAAGGCGTGCCCCGGGTGCATACCCAGCTCAAGAAGCTCCTTAAGGTGAGTGGGGAGCTGTTCCTGAGCCAAAGAAGCTGCCGTAAAGACCGCCCCTCCTGCTAAAGCTGCTGAGACAAAAAATGCCCTCTTCTTCATGCTAACCCCTCCTTGTTAACTGACGTTAATCTTGACCTCTTTAGACCACTTGCCTCCCTTGTTGTCTTCGTACTTGATGGTGAGCGTACCGGACTCGGTAGCCTTCATCTTGATGGCGAAGTATGGGTTCTTACTCACGCCGGCTCCCGTGTGAAGGGTGGTCACCTTCTTGCCGTTGAAGAGGAACTCAACCTTGGTTATGTAGTGGGCGGGTATGATCTTACCGGTCTTCTTATCCTTCCTGAAGCCGGTCTCCATGGGGTGGGTTATAACCATCTGGATCTTGAAGACCTGCCCCTTACTTATCCTTCTGGGCACTCTTACTATAGCTCTTCCTATTCTTGCCATCTCTTACCTCCCTTAAAGGTTTTTTATTAACCACAACCGCCTACCGTTACCTTAACTTCTTTTGCAGCAGCGAGAAGGCTTCCGTCCTTCATCTTAACGACAGCCCTGACGGGTGATGTCTTAGCGAGCTTTATCCTTGTGGCGAAGAAGACCTCGCCGTTCATTGGGGTGAACTCAACGGTAGCCACCCAGGGATTGAAGTTTGCATCCGCGAATATGTAGAGAGCCTCAACCTGATCAACAGGTATGTTGGCACTCACCTGAACAGGAACGTTTGCTCCGGACTCCGCTATGGTGGGTGCCTTGATGTGGATGAGATTGCTCTCCTTGAGACCGGAGAGTCCTGTGCCCAGATGCTCCTTCAGGGCGTCCTCAATGGATATCTTCTTCGGTGCCCCGAAGGACTCCCTGACCATACCGGGAGCGACCGTAAGTGCCACCGCTCCCACTCCTGCGACCTTGAAAAGGTCCCTCCTTGTAATCATCTCTAACACCTCCTTAGGTTTGATTTCTTGCAAGCCTTAAAGAGCAGGTTGAGAAAGTCATCCCTCTCCCT
>NZ_JBWONM010000034.1:0-7847 GCF_056450045.1 Hydrogenivirga sp. | reverse complement strand
CAATCTCCACGAGGTAGAGGTCCCTGCCTATTCTCTTCTTAACCTTTCCAACTACCTTCGTGGGGTCTTCGCTCTTTACTATGTACTCACCTCCGAAGGAGGTCATCAGGAAGATCAAAAGGAAGAGTACTCCTAAAGCCATGATAACTATATTAAAAACCCGTGAAGCTTGTAATCCTTCTGGTATTTTTCACCCTTCTTGGTTGTGAGAAGAGGGAACCCGCCCGGGAGGTGGCGAGGATAGACTGGCTCAGGGACTACGGGGAGGCTGTTAGGAGGGCTGAGGAAGAGGGGAAGCCTGTATTTATCTACTTTTCCGCGGTGTGGTGTAGCTGGTGCAGGGAGTACGAGAGCTCTCTCAGTGAGGTTCGGGGGCTTCTTGAAACTTCCTTCATCCCTCTTCTGCTGGACAGCGATAGGGAGAGGAAGCTCTTCATTGAATTCGGGGGAAGGGGTACTCCCTTCACGGTTGTCCTCAGCCCTGAGGGGAGGGTCCTGCTGAGATTCCACGGCTCACTGAAGCCCGAAGACCTGAAGGACCTCCTCAGGACTGCTCTCGCCGGAGGCGTCTATCGGGAGGAGGGCAGGGAGACTTACAAACTCCTCACTGTTGACGGAAAAGCCTACAGATTCCTCCTTGAACACTTCCTCTCCGACCTGAAAACGAGGTATGACCCTGTACTGGGCGGATTCAGCTCACCTTCTGCGGAGGGAACAGCCTTCAAGTGGTCCACCCCTCTAACTTATATCTACCTCCTTGAAAGGGACCTCATGGTTGAGGAGGTTCTCTTCTCCCTGAAGAAGGACATAGAGTTTCTCTACGACAGCGTTGACGGTGGCTTTTTCAACTTCTACGACAGGACGAGGGCTTACGACCTTTACTTTGAGACCTCAAAGACGCTCGGTGTTAACAGCCTTATGATGCTGGCTCTTCTTGAAGCTTACAAAAAGAAGGAAGACAAGCTATTTCTTGACAGTGCCTTGGGCACCTACGGCTATTTGAAGAAGATCTTATACGAACCGCGAAGCGGTTGCTTCCTGAACGCCCAGATATCCGACCCCTCCTACTACAACCTAAAGCCCGAAGAGAGAAAGAGGAGAAAACCACCACCGACAGACACGGCGATAATAACTGAGGAGAACGCCAAGGCGGTGATCGCCCTCGTAAGGCTCTACAGGCTGACCGGGGAGAGAAGGTTTCTTGAGGAGGCGAGGAGGTGTATGGACTACATACTCTCAGAGCTCCTCACTCCAGAGGGACTTTACAGGTACTACGACGTCAGGACAGGCAGGAGGGGGCTCCTCAACTTCGGGAGGGATATAGCCTTCCTTAGCTTAGCCCTCTACGAGCTTGCGAAGGAGGAAGGAAGATACAGGAAAGACCTCAAGAGGGTGCTGTCCCTCAAAGGGGCTGTAAAGGAGAGGGTATCAAGGTACATAGTTGCCTACCTTCTGGCTGTGGAAGACCCGAGGGCTGGGGAAGGCTTCCTGAAAGGCATTGAGGTCAGCCTCTCCTACGCCAACCCCGACGAGTTCGTCTATCTGCTCAGGGCTCTTGAGCTCATCACAGGAGCTGGTCCAAAAGGACGGTGAGGAAGAAGGCTATGCTCACGTAGCCGTTAACTGTGAAGAAAGCCTTGTTTATCTTTGAGAGGTCGTGGGGCTTTATAAGGCTGTGTTCGTAGAGGAGGAAGAGGGATAGCACAGATAGACCGGTAAAGTACACAGCACCGAGCTTTTCGCTCTCAACCCCGAGGAGTACAAGGGAGATGAGCGTGATCAGATGTAGGAGCCTTGCGAACCTGAGGGACCCCTCTATTCCGAACCTCACCGGAACTGACTTGAGCCCGTGCTCTCTATCAAACTCGTAGTCCTGAAGGGCATAGAGTATATCAAATCCCGCCACCCACGATGCCATACCCACCCCGAGGGTGAGAGCCTCCAAGGAAACACGGGCGTTGAGGGCTACGTCCACCGCCACGGGGATGAGAAAGTAAACCACCCCGAGGACGAGGTGGGGAAAGTAGGTAAACCTCTTTGAGTAAGGGTATAGCCACAGCAGGAAGACCACCACCGGAGAGAGGAGGAAGGCGAGCAGGTTTATGAGGAGCGTGCTTAGGAAGAATATGCCTGCGGAGAGAAGTATTAGCCTCTTGACGTCCTCCCTCGTGAGCTTTCCTGAAACTAGGGGCCAGCTCTGGGTGCGGGGGTTCAGCCTGTCGTAGGGTTCGTCTATCAGCCTGTTAAAAGCCATACCGAGGGTTCTGGCGCTCACAAGGGCTACAAGTATCCAGAGAACCTTCCAAAAGGAGGGCAGTCCGTCCGCAAGTATTAGGAGGCTCGCTAAGGCAAAGGGAAGGGCAAAGATGGTGTGCTCAAACTTTACCAGCTCCGCATAGTGCCTTACCTTTTCCATCCGCTGAGATATATTGTATCCTTATAAACATGGAGAAGAGGATAACCACCCCCCTTACGGATGAAGTTGTTGAGAGCCTTAGGGCTGGAGATAAGGTTCTAATAACGGGTTACATCTACACCGCGAGGGATGCAGCCCACAAGAGGATGGTTGAGGCTATAGAGAGGGGCGAGAGCCCACCTATAGAGCTTAAGGGACAGATAATCTACTATGTAGGTCCTACTCCTCCAAAGCCGGGTCAGGTCATAGGCTCCGCGGGACCGACAACGGCGATAAGGATGGACAAGTACGTTGAGCCCCTCCTCAAGCTTGGTCTCAAGGGCATGATAGGGAAGGGGTACCGCTCGCCTCAGGTCAAGGAGCTACTGAAGAAGTACAAAGCTGTTTACTTTGCGGCTGTCGGCGGTGTTGCCACCCTCCTCCAGAAGCACGTAAAGTCCTCCGAGCTAATAGCTTACGAAGATTTGGGCACAGAGGCCATAAGGAGGCTCTACGTTGAGGACTTCCCGGTCATAGTTGCCAACGACATCTACGGGGGAGACCTCTTTGAAGAGGGCAGAAGGAAGTACGCAAAGATAGAGGTATGAAGCAGCTCATCATAGTAGGTGGAGGACCTGCTGGAATATCTGCTTCCATATACGCCTCCAGAAAGAAGATGGACTTCATCCTGATAACCCGGGAGGTGGGAGGTCAGGTCATAACCGCAGGTGAGATAGAGAACTTCCTCAGCTACACCACCGTTGACGGTGTCGTCCTCGTTGAGAGGATGATGAAGCAGATGGAGAGCCTCGGTGTTGAACCACTACTTGACGAGGTAGTTGATATAAGCAGGGAGAAGGAGGGATTCCGTGTAAAGACACTCTCGGGTGAGAGCTACGAAACGAGGAGCCTCCTCCTGTGCACGGGTTCAGAGCACAGGAAGCTGAACGTCCCCGGGGAGAGGGAGTACACCGGCAGGGGTGTGTCCTACTGCTACACCTGCGACGCACCTTTCTTCAAGGACCTGAAGGTCGTTGTCGTCGGGGGAGGGAACGCGGGCTTTGAGGCTGCCCAGCAGCTGACCCACTACGCCAAGGAGATATACCTGATTGAGTTCACCGACAGGTTCAGGGCGGACGAGGTACTCTTGGAGGAGGTCCTAAGGAACCCTAAGGTAAAGCCCCTCCTAAGACACAGGGTTCTGGAGATAAGGGGTGACGGGAAGATGGTCAGGAGCGTCCTCGTTGAGGATATGGAGAAGAACAGGACGTACGAGATAGAGGCGGAGGGAGTCTTCGTTGAGATAGGTCTCCAGCCAAAGACCGAGCTCGCAAAGAAGCTCGGTGTAGTCCTTAACAAGAGGGAGGAGATAGTTATTGACTGCAACAACAGAACCTCTGAACCCGGGGTGTATGCAGCAGGCGACTGCACAAGCATCTTCGCCAAACAGATAATAACGGCTGCAGGCGAGGGGGCAAAGGCACTCCTTTCGGTGTATCACGACCTCACTTACGGTATAAGCTCTTGGGCTTAAGACTCCTCAAGCCTCTCCGCAAGATAATCAGCTAAGTGCTTGACCTCTTGAGAGCTACCGAACTTCTTTACGCCGTCCCTGAGCTGAAGGACACAGCCCGGACAGGTTGTAAGGACAACATCAGCCTCTGTGCTCTTGAAGTCCTCGATCTTTTCTCTCTGAACCTTCTCGGAGAGCTTCGGGTTCTTTATGCTCCACAGACCTGCGAACCCACAGCAGGACTGAGCCTTTTCAGCCCTCACGAGCTCCGTATTCTCAACTCTTCTCATGACCCCGTAGAATACCTCGGGGTCAACCTTCATGGCTGTATAGGAGTGGCAGGGAACGTGGAACGTCAGCCTCTCGTTGGCTCCCCTGAACCTCGGGTTTCCTTCCTCAGAAAGGAGCTGGGCAAAGTCGTAAACTTCCCAGTCTCTTCCATAGTCTTCTATAAGTGCCCCTCCACAGGTAGGGCACGCGACCACGATTGCGTCAAACTCGTACTTTTCCATCTCCCTCAGGTTGTGCTCCTTCAGCCTCTCAAAGGCACCGGTGTTCCCGTGGTAAAGGTGGGGAGCTCCACAGCACTTTATGTCTTCAGGAACAACAACCGTGTATCCTATCCTGTTCATAAGCTTTATAACGCTCTCTCCCGTCTTGCCGTAAAACACGTCTATCATACAGCCGGTAAAAAAGAGGAGCTTCCCCTTTTCCTTTTCAGCCTTAAAGGTCTTACCTCTTATGCCGAAGGGCTTGCCGTAGGGCTTTGGCATGAACTTCACGCTCCCGGTTGGAAGGGGGGTCTTTATCTCCGAAGGCAGAAGGGAGCTGAGCTTACCCGCTGCCTTTATCACCTTCCTCCCTAGGGAGGACTGCATCAGCTCAAGGCTCTTCAGACCCGCCCTTGATACTATATCCCTTCCGAGTTCCCTATCTTGGAGCTCTCTCGCCTGAACGAGTATCTCCTTGTAGTGGACATCGTTCGGACAGACCCACTCACAGCGCCTGCACATGGCGCACTCGCTCCACTGCTTTGCCACCTCTTCATTCAGGGGTATCTCGCCCTTTACAACCATCTCCGCCAAAGCAAGCCTTCCCCTTGCGTAACTACCCTCCTCTCCGTGGTAGGAGGGACAGACGGACTTGCAGAGCCCACACTTAACACACTTCTGGGCGAGATCCAGGGGTATCTCTATCCTAAATTCCTTAACAGCCTGCGCCATACTCAAACCTCTCAGGGAACTATAATGTAGCGCTTCAGAGAGGACTCGTGATGATTAAACTCACAGCTCAGGAGGAAAGCATCTCCTCAACGGTAGCCACCACGCTCTCGCCAAGAGCCCTGAGGTTGTAACCACCCTCAAGGGCGAAGAGGGAGGGTATTCCGAGCTCCTTGGATAAACTCAGGATGCTCCTGACTATGCGCCTTATTCCCTCTGTGGAGACGTTCAGGTAGGTCAGGGGGTCATCGGAGTGGAGGTCGTAGCCGGCAGAGACGAGTATGAAATCGGGGGAAAACTCCCTAACAACCTTGGGCAGGAGCCTCTCATAAACGGGCAGGTAGTCCTCATCGCCAGCACCCGCCTGCATGGGAACGTTAAGGGTAAAGCCCTCACCCCTTCCAGCGCCCCTCTCCTTTGGTCCTCCCGTCCCGGGGTAGAAGGGATACTCGTGGGTTGAGAAGTAAAAAACGGTGTCATCCTCGTAGAAGCTCCTCTGGGTTCCGTTTCCGTGATGGGCGTCAAAATCAATTATGAAGACCTTTTCCACGCCTCCCTTCCTGAGATAGTGAGCACCTACGGCAACGTTGTTGAAGAGGCAAAAGCCCATAGCCTTTGCATACTCGGCGTGGTGTCCGGGAGGTCTTATCGCACAGAAGACGGTATCAACCTCACCCTTCCTGAGCCTGTCTATAGCCTCCAGAACACCGCCTACGGCGGTAAGGGCAACATCGTAGCTATCGGGAGTGGCGTAGGTATCCGGGTCAAGGAAGCCCCCACCCGCCTTGCAGAAGTCATGAATCTCTTGGATATAGGCAGGGTCGTGGTTCAGTGCTACCTCCTCAGGTGTTGCTCTCCTCGGAGGAATCTGGAGGACCTCCTTCATGAGCCCAGCCTTCTCTAAGTGGTTCACTATGGATATAAGCCTCTCCTTCTTTTCGGGGTGGTCAGGGTAGTCGTGTCTTAGGTATATATCGTCGTAAACAAAGCCCGTTCTCATGGTTTATATTTTAGTCTATGGTTGTTCGTATTATTATCCCGCTTCTCCTCCTTGTGACTTTAGCCCTCTCCTCCCGGTGGTATCCCGATTTCAAGGAAGGGGTTCAGGTTGCCAAGAGAGAAGGAAAGCTCGTATTGCTCTACTTCTACGAGGAGGGTTGCAACTTCTGCAAGTATATGGAAGACGTGGTCTTTGTTGACCCAAAGGTCAGCGAGCTTATGGAGAGAGCCTTTGTCGTTGTGCCGATAGACGTTGAAGACATACCTCCCGAGCTTGACAGACGCTTCAGAGCCTTCGGAACACCGACCTTCATGGTGTACGACCCAAAGCAGGACAGGCTTATAATGCAGGTCTTCGGCTTGCAGGAGACCGATGAGTTTCTTGAAGCTCTGAGCTCAGCCTGCCGGAAGGGAAAGGTAAAGGGGTGCTGACTTGAGCCTGAGGGAGAGGGCAAAGAGGCTCAAACTGCTCCTGCTTGACGTTGATGGTGTCCTCACCGATGGGAGACTCTTCTACACAGAAGGGGGTGAGAGCCTAAAGGTCTTTAACGTCCACGATGGACTCGGCATAAAGCTCCTCCAGAGGCAGGGGATAATGACGGGCGTGATATCGGGGAGGGAATCGGAAGCCCTTGCAAACCGCCTTGAAGAGCTCGGGATTGAGGAGGTCTTCATGGGGAGGACCCAGAAGGACAGCGTCCTTGATAAGATAGTGGAGAAACACGGACTATCCTACGAAGAGGTAGGCTTCATAGGGGATGACCTCGTTGACATCCCAGTCCTGAGAAGGGTGGGCTTTCCCGTAGCCGTGAGGAACTCGCCTAAGGAGGTAAGGAGGCTCGCGGTTTACACCACTATGAGGAGGGGAGGTGAAGGCGCGGTCAGGGAGGTATGTGACCTGAACCTGAAGCTCAGAAGTTTGTGAAAATATTTGTATGAGGTTTCTGCTCGTCCACTTCATCTTCTTGCTCCTGTGCACCCTCTCCTTAGCCTACATAGAGAAGCTAAGAAGCGAGGCTAAGGTTTACGTTCAGGAGAAGAGCATAGCTCAGGGGGTGTCCATAAAGGTCTTCGGAGAGTCGGGTGAGGAGTGGAGGATTCACGGCAGGGAGCTCGTCTCCTTCGGGAGGGAACTATCCCTCCTTGACGTTGAGCTCAGGTCAACGAGCGGGTACGTGGTCAAGGCGAGCGCGATAACCTTTCTCAGAGACAGGAACAGCGGAGTCTTGAAGGGAGGAGTTGAGATAAGGGGTGAGGCTTTTTTCTTCAAAACCGACAGGGCTACCATTGACTTCAACAGAGACCTTCTGTACGGAGAGGGAGGGGTTCAGGTCTGGAAGGGCAGGAACTTTATAGAGGGGAGAGGCTTTAAGGCTTTCCTCAGACCCCTGAAGGTTATAATAGGCGAGGTGAGGACTAAGCATGAGGTCTAAGATACTGATCTCCCTGTTAGCATTCCTTTCCCTCGTTCTCTCCCAGCCTATAACGGGGGAGGCTGAGAAGCTGATATTCAAGAAGGACAGGATAATCTACAGGGGTAAGGTAAAGCTGACGAGAGGCGATTCCCTGCTGAGGGCGGAGGAGGTCGTCGTCTTCCTTGATGATAAGGGAAAGCCGGTTAAGATGGTGGCTAAGGGCAAGGTCAGGTACTCGGAGCCCGGAAGGAAGGCTTTTTCAGACTACGCAGAGTACGACTTCAGAACGGACATAATAGTGCTCA
>NZ_JBWONM010000033.1:0-3563 GCF_056450045.1 Hydrogenivirga sp. | reverse complement strand
GTTCCCTACTACAACAAGCCTACTCAGGAGGGTCTTTACAGGCACTTCGCCACCGTTGCGGAGGAGGTTGATATACCGATCCTTATCTACAACATACCTTCCCGGACGGGAGTTGAGATAGCTGTTGATACGATCTACAGGCTCGTCTCAGACTACCCTAACATAGTGGGTTCAAAGGAGTCCACACCCAACATGGACAGGATATCGGAGCTACACAAGAGGCTGGGCGACAGCTTCTCAATCCTCTCCGGTGATGACAGCCTGACCCTTCCCATGATGGCTCTCGGCGCAAAGGGCGTGGTTTCGGTTGCCAACAACGTGGTTCCCAAGGAGATAAAGCTCCTGACGGAGCTGGCGAAGGAGGGGAACTTCAAGAAAGCCAGAGAGCTTCACTACCATCTTCACGAGCTCTTCAAGGCACTCTTCATAGAGACAAACCCCATTCCGGTTAAGACCGCCTGCTGGATGCTCGGCATGTGTGAGAAGGAGTTCAGACTGCCCATGTGCGAGATGAAGCCCGAAAACGAGAGGAAACTGAGAGAGGTCCTCAAGAAGTACAACCTTCCCTTAGTGAACTGATGGAGAACACGGGAACACCCTTTAAGGAAGGGGACCTCATATTGGGCTACTACAAGGTTCTGGGCATCATAGGGAGGGGAGACTTCGGGATAGTTTACAAGGTCAGGGGGGTGAAGGGAAGATACAGGGGCAAGCTCCTCGCCCTTAAGGTAGCATCAAACCCCTACGGGGTAGAATACCTCTGGAAGGAGGCTCAAACCCTTATACTCCTGAATCACCCCAACATCATATCCCTCCAGAGCTACCTTTACAAGAAGGATAAGGGGGAGCTTTACGTTCTCTACGAGTTGATGGATGTCGGGGACTTGAAGGACTATGTACTCAATAAAGGAGGTCTCTCAGAGAAAGAAGCTCTGAAGGTCCTCTGGAACGTTACCAACGGTCTTGCCTTTCTCCACAGCAGGGGGTACATCCACAGCGATATAAAGCCTGAGAACGTATTCGGAAAGAAGGTTCTCAGGAGCATCGTCTGGAAGCTGGGCGATTTCGGGCTCTTGAAGATAAGGGGCTCTGTCTCAATCCTTGATGTTAAGGGAACTCTCGGTTACATAGCACCGGAGGTCTTTAAGGGAGAGATACACAGGAGCAGTGATATATTCTCCCTCGGCTGTCTCTTCTACTTTACCCTCTTTTGCAGGGATCCCTTTCACTCGGAGGATAGAAAGGAGAAGCTGAGGAGGAACAAGGAGGGTATCTATACACCCCCGGAGGGGGTCTCTGAAAAAACGAAGAGGCTCATTGAGAGGATGCTTGAGAAGGACTACAGGAAGCGATTCAGAACCGC
This sequence comes from Hydrogenivirga sp., assembly GCF_056450045.1. NCBI lineage: Bacteria > Pseudomonadati > Aquificota > Aquificia > Aquificales > Aquificaceae > Hydrogenivirga > Hydrogenivirga sp. The sequence continues at coordinate 2,200 of NZ_JBWONM010000033.1, read as the reverse complement.
TCAGGAGCTCAAGGAGTATCTCCTTGCGGAGGGGCTTGCGTGAAGTATGTAACGGGTGAGTGGTGCAGGGACAGGGAGAGGTTTGCGGACAGGCTCTACTGCTCTGAGGACACCTTCGCGGTTGCGGACGGCATGGGGATAGGGATCGGAGGCAGGATGGCTGCAGAGAAGGCTGTTGAGCTGATAGATGAGTACAGACCCTTTACCACCTCCCAGGAGGTGAGGTCCTTTTTCAAGGAGGCGAACCTCAGGATAATGGAGGAGATAGCGAAGCTCGGGGACAGGGAGGTGGCTGGAACAACCCTGAGCCTCATAAGCTTCACAGATGGGGAGTACTTACTGGGTCATGTGGGGGACTCCCGTATCTACCTCTTCCGGAGAGGAAGGCTCTTTCTCCTTACAGAAGACCAGATCACCTACAGGAACGGCAAGAAGTATGTATCCGCTCTCGGGATAGACTGGAAGGTTGATGTCTTCCTCTCTCAGGGAACCGTCATGAGGGGCGATATCTTCCTGCTCATGTCCGACGGAGCTGTAAACGTCCTTGAGGAGAAGGAGATCCTCGGCGTGCTCGGTGAGGATATTGAGCTCAGCGCTGAGAGACTCCTTAAGGTGTACGTTGATAAGGACCCCTCCGAGGACCTGTCCTTCGCTATAGTAATGCCCGATTGAGGGCTTATAATAAGTCTCATGTTTGAGGTAACCTTTATAGGAGCCTTCATCGCAGGGGTTCTGGCTTTTCTATCACCCTGCGTTCTGCCCATAATACCCGCCTACCTCTCCTACGTTTCCGGGGTTGGGGTGGAAGAGGTTCAGAAGGAAAACAGGCTGTTCAGCACAAAGGTCTTTCTCGCAACCCTCTTCTTCGTGATAGGCTTTTCCCTCGTATTCACACTCCTCGGAGCGGGAGCCTCCTTCATAGGGCAGTTTCTCAGAGCCTACCAGACGGAGATAGCCAAGGTGGGCGGAGGGCTGGTGATATTCTTTGGACTCCACTTTGCCGGAGCCTTCCTGAGACCGAACTTCTTGAGGGAGCTAATAGGTGTGGAGGCTTTTCTGACAGCCCTCTACCTCTTCGGTGTTATCGGTAAGGAGACCTTCTTCTCTCTGACGGGTGCTCTTGCTGTCGTCCTCGGGCTCTACCTCTTCGGAGCTCATGAGTACCTATACAGACAGCTCAAAAAGGAGGCAAAAGCCAAGGCTTCTTACATAGGAGCCTTCCTGATAGGGGTGGTGTTTGCCTTTGGCTGGACTCCCTGCATAGGACCCATCCTCGGGTCTATACTCTTCTTAGCCTCCCAGCAGGAGACCGTTAGGGAAGGGGCTGTGATGCTCTTTCTCTTCTCCCTCGGTCTGGGCGTTCCCTTTCTGATAGCCGGACTCCTCTTTTCCCTTTTCCTGAGCTTCGTTAAGAAGTTCGGAAGGTTCTTCGGTGTGGTTGAGCTCGTGGGTGGTATCCTCCTCATATCCTTGGGAGTCCTCCTCGTTCTTGACAAACTCAGCTGGTTTGCTTCCCTCGGGGTAGGTATATGAAGCTTGTCGTAGTTGACTACGGTATGGGAAATCTCAGGAGCGTTGCCAAGGCTCTTGAGCACGTCGGCTTCCCTGAGGTTGAGGTTACAGGGGACAGGAACAAGGTCTCCAAGGCGGATGCTCTCGTCTTCCCCGGTCAGGGAGCCTTCAGGAGGGCTATGGAACACCTGAGAGAAATGGAGCTAATTACACCTCTACTTTCCCACATAGAGAGAGGAAAGCCCTTTCTCGGCATATGCCTCGGGCTTCAGCTCCTCTTTGAAAGGAGCTACGAGCACGGGGAGACCGAAGGGCTCGGTGTCCTTGAGGGCGAGGTCGTACTTCTCCCACCGAAGGTCAAGGTGCCCCACATAGGCTGGAATCAGGTATGGATAAAGAAGAGGAAAGGGCTCTTTTCAGAAATAGAGGACGGGGACTTCTTCTACTTCGTCCATTCCTACCACGTAGTTCCGAGGAAAGAGGAGGTGGTGGCATCAACCACAGACTACGATGTCTTCTTCGTCTCTGCGGTTCAGAAGGAGAACCTCTGGGCGGTTCAGTTCCACCCAGAGAAGAGCCAGAAAAAAGGACTTAAGCTCCTTGAAAACTTCAGGCGCTACTGCGAAGAAGTTATCTAAAAGGCAACGCCCACGTTCGCAAAGAGGCTCTTTACCTTGATCTCAGCATT
>NZ_JBWONM010000032.1:0-2543 GCF_056450045.1 Hydrogenivirga sp. | reverse complement strand
CCTGTCCAGGACCCTCACCTTCACAGTCCTGCCGTTTTTGAGGTTCTTGACCAAAAGCACTGTCCCTAGGGGGAGGCTTCTGTGGGCTGCTATGTATTCGTGCATATTGAAGCGTGCTCCAGAGGCGGTCTTCCTTCCGTGGAACTTGGGACCGTACCAGGAGGCGTACCCCTTTATGAACTTAGGACACCTCCTCACGTTGTTCTCCCCACACCTTAACACCCTTACCTCAGCCCTGAAGGAGCTCCCGCCTCCGAGGAAGTGTCTGTACTTCTTTGGAACACATATTCCCCTTACTCTCCTGCTCTGCCTGACCGATATGGTGAGGCTTTTTCCCGTCTCAAGGCTCCTCACCTTTATCTTGCTCAGGTGCTGTATCCGGTCCGAGTAGGCATACTCAGCCCGGCAGTAGCTGACCTTCGTTCTGAACTTGGCGGGGCAGGACGCCCTCAGGCCTTCGTACTCGTAGCGAACCCTGCTCACAGGTGAGGCACAGGATGCCACAAGAAAGGCAACAAGAAGCAGAGCCCACCTCTTCATGGACAGTTATTCTATCGGCAGAAGCTCAGAGCTTTTCTGTGAAGAAGTCCGCTACCGCGGAGGCTGCTATCGCATCGGGCTTTAGGACTGGCGTTAATCCCTGGGCGAGAACGTATCCAACCGCCTCCTTAAGTATCACGCTTGACCTGTGGTCGGGGCTCGGGTTTATATCAAGGTGAACCTCAAAGGGTCTGTCTCCTACAACGTCCGCTATCATAAGGGCTGTGTAAACCGCCCTGTTTACCTCTTCCAAGAGCCTCTGCCTTATTGAGCTTATCCTTCTTACCTTCTCAACCCTCCAGAATATCCTCGCCCCGTGGTTTGAGTTTATATGAACGACGACAACGGTTACGAATACCGTCTTATCCCTGAACTGGCGGGAGTCGCAACCAACGTAAACTGCGCTGTCCTCTGAGGAGCCCCTTATGAACTCCCTGACCTCTTCTATATCCTCGTAGGAAGGCATATCAGCCCTTCGGGTTGAAGTCTACGTCTTTGTACCAGCTCGGCTTGAACATGAGCCAGTACTTCAGGTTCTCGGGGCTCCTTGAGTAGCAGACCTCACATAGCAGTCCCTTGGGAGTCAGCTTTGAGTTGTCATCACAGCACTCGGAGAGGTTCCAGAACTCGTAGTTATCGTGGAAGACCAGCTTGCCGCACTCTATACACTCATAGAGCTTACATCCCTTCTCCTCAAGGAAGCTGTCCAGATCCGCCTCTTCGGGAAGCTCCTCAATTTCAAAGACGTTCTTCAAAAAATCCTTCTGCCTTTCGGAAAGTTCGGAGATAAGCATACTTAAATTATATCCCTCATCGCTCCTTGGAAAAGCCTTCCCACATCTTCCTCAGTCCTTCGGTTAGCTTCTTGGCTCCCTTCTTAGTCTTGCACCATCCCTTTCCCAGCTCGCACCTTAGCTCACACCCGCGCCTCTTATCCTTGTCAAGGGGAAACTCCTGGACGCAGTCGTAAACGCACTTCTGATACCTGATGTCACACTTGTCGGGGAGCTCTATGGCGAAAAGGCTCCCAACCATGAACAGCAGCACAGCTAAAGCCATGGCTCACCTCAGAACCGGTTTTAGGGGCTTACCCTCCTTATCCCTGAGTTCGTAATAAACGCCGCAGGCGTCCTTCCAGCGACCCGCCTTACCTATTACCTGCCTTCTCTTCACCCTCTCTCCGCTCCTCACCCAGGGGTTATTGATTTTACCGTAGACAGAAAGGAATCCGTCCTTCTGCTCAACCATCACGACCCATCCGAAGTTGTCCACGTCCCTGCCCGAATACACAACCCTCCCCTCCGCGACACTCCTGACGAACTCTCCGCACCTTGACCTGATGAAAACGCCCCTTCCCCTGTCCTCGGGGCTTCCCTTCAGAGGGGATAGATAGACGGGGACCTCAGGCTTTTCCTTCACAACCTTGGGAGGTCTCGTTGCGCAGGATGCCAGAAGAGCCAGCAGGAAAAGAGCAAGGAGCTTCATAGGTCCGAATCCATCTCAATCTTTGAGGGCGTAGCGCCACGCTGTCCCTTGTACTTTCCGGAGTACACCCTCTCGGGCACCTGGTCAAGCCTGGCGAAGACGAGCTGGCATATCCTCATGCCAATGTAGAGCCTTATGGGAACGTTGTTGGCGTTGTACAGCTCAAGGGTTATCTGCCCCTCAAAGCCGGCGTCAACCCAGCCAGCATTCTCTATGAACAGACCGAGCCTACCCAGGGATGACCTTCCCTCAACGAAGGCTGTGATATGAGATGGGAGCTTCACGTACTCCATGGTGGTAGCGAGGAGGAACTCCTTCGGCTCAATCTCTATGTAATCGCTGGCTACGAGCCTCTCAACACTGCCGATTCCCTTCTTGACGTCTATCACCCCGGAGCCCACGTACCTGGCGAACTCCTTCCCCAGCCTCAGGTCAAGGGATGAGCACTGAACCTGAGAGGGAGACAGGGGCTCAACTATAAGCTCTCCCCTCTCAATCAGCTCCTTAATGCTCCTGTC
>NZ_JBWONM010000031.1:0-4820 GCF_056450045.1 Hydrogenivirga sp. | reverse complement strand
TCTCCTTCCACAGCTCCGCTGGGTTGAGGACTGTAAGGAGTAGCTCCTGGGCGCCGGAGCGGTCCATCTCCTTGCGAACGACGCTCTCTATCTTCTTCATCACCCTCCACCCCGCGGGGAGTATCTCATATATGCCTGCGGAGACTTGCTTTATAAAGCCTGCCTTCAGAAGGAGTTTATGGGAAGGTGCCTCAGCCTCAGCAGGGTCTTCCTTTGTTGTGTAGAGGAAGTATCTGCTCCAGCGCATGGGAATATTGTAAACCGAATCTTCTCTCCCTTTGCAACCGTCAGAAACCAGAGTGGTAAAATTTGCAGATCTATGGTGGGTGTGGACATAGTCAGGAACGAGAGGATAGGCAAGGCTATAGAGAGGTTCGGGGAGAGGTTTCTGAGGAGAATATACACCGAGAGGGAGCTGGAGTACTGCCTTTCACAGGAGGCTAAGCTTCCCTGTCTTTCAGCCCGCTGGGCTTGCAAGGAGGCTGTCCTTAAGGCTTTCTACGCCGAGTACGGCGTCCTTCTGAAGTTCAAGGAGATAGAGGTTCTCGGGAACAGGGGAAAGCCAGCGCAGGTCGTCCTCCACAGGAAGGAGGCTGTGGAGCTCCTCGGGGATAGGCGGTTGGTAGTCTCCCTGTCCCACGAGAGGGACTACTCCGTCGCAGTAGCCTGCATAAGATGAGCTACTCAAAAAGGCTTGAGAGCTTCATCCTTGAGATGAAGGGAGGTGTATTCTTTCTATCTCCGAGAGAGCGTATGCTCCTGGACTACCTGGAGGAGATGGGAGTCCCCGAGGGGGTAGTCATGGAAGGGATTGAAAGGTGCTACACATCGCTCAATCCCAGGAGGAGGAGCAAGTACCCCCTTTTTCTGTGCTTCAAGACGATAATGGAGGAGTACGAGAACTACCTTAAGCTGGAGGCACAGAGGGCTGCCCTTGACTGGGAAGGGAGGTTCAAGAAGAAGCTATCCCTCGTGAAGGACTACCTCACCGGGGAGGTGCCAAGACCAAAGAGCGAAGAAGAGGCTCAGGAAATACTGAAGGAGATAGAGAGGGAGATAGTCAGGAAGCTCTGGAGGAGCATGGACAGGGAGGAAAGGAGGAGGATAAAAGAGAAGTACAGGGAGTTTGAGGGTAGGAAGGACATATATGCTGAACTTATAAAGAGGGAGGTTCAGAAGATATACGGGATACCCAACCTATCCCTCTACGTTGATTGAGCTGGCGCTGTCAACAGCCTTCATGAGAGCCTTAGCCTTGTTCAGGGTTTCCTCCCACTCCCTCTCGGGGACGGAGTCAGCCACTATGCCGGCTCCAGCCTGAACGAAGACCTCTCTGTCCCTCAGGACCGCTGTCCTTATAGCTATAGCCATGTCCATGTTCCCCTGAAAGGAAACGTATCCAACGCTCCCGGCGTATATACCCCTCTTCTCCTTCTCAAGCTCGGCTATTATCTGCATAGCCCTGACCTTCGGTGCCCCCGAGACTGTCCCAGCAGGGAAGGTAGCCTTGAGAACGTCCAGGGCTGTAAGCCCCTCCTTGAGGACGCCGGTGACGTTGCTGACTATATGCATGACGTGGGAGTACCTCTCAATCCTCATGAAGTCCTCAACCTTGACGCTCCCGGTTTCAGAGACCCTTCCAAGGTCGTTCCTCGCAAGGTCAACGAGCATTAGGTGTTCAGCCCTCTCCTTCTCATCCCTCAGGAGCTCCTCCTCAAGCTTCCTGTCCTCCTCGGATGTCCTTCCCCTTGGTCTGGTCCCGGCTATGGGTCTTGTCTCTATCCTCCTTCCCTCAACCCTCACGAGAACCTCGGGAGAGGAGCCTATAACCTTTAGGTCCCTGAAATCAAGGTAGTACATGTAGGGGGAGGGGTTGAGGTACCTGAGGACCCTGTAGATGTTCTCGGGGTCTCCGAGGTAGTGCCTCCTGAACCTCTGGGATAGAACCACCTGTATCACGTCCCCCTGGGCTATGTACTCCTTAGCCTTCTCCACAGCCTTCTCAAACTCCTCCTTGGTGAAGTTTGACTCCCAGAGGGAGAGGTCCGGCTCCCTCTCACGAAAGGAAAAGTGAGGGGCTCTTCTCTCCCTGAGCTTATCTACGGTCTCCTCAATCCTGCTAACAGCCCTATCGTACTCTTCCTCAACTCCCCTCTCGGTGAGAAGGGGACAGACTATCTTTATCTTTCCTGTCAGGTTGTCGTGGATGACAACGAGGTCCGTAAGGACGGTGTAAACATCGTAGGTCCCGATTGGGTCCGGGTTGTTGTCCTCAACGGGCTCGTAGAAGCTCACTATATCGTAGGCAAAGTATCCCACGAGACCGCCCCAGAACCTCGGCAGGTCGGGGTCGTTGTAGGGTTTGAATTTTCTTATTACCTTCTCCACAACACCCGCAGGGTCCTTGCTCTCAAAGAACTCAACCCTGCCCCTGTCGTATATCTCGCCGTGGCTCCCCTTCGTTCGTATATAAAAGGAAGAGCCCTTTATGACGAAGGAGAACCTGCCCCACTTCTCTCCACCCTCCGCACTCTCAAGCAGGAAGTTGAAGCTCTCTGGGCTCTTTAGCTTGAGAAAGACCGAAAGGGGTGTTTCAACGTCGGCGAGTATCTCGGTATGAAGAGGGATTACGTTGTAGTCCTTTGCCAGGCTTTTGGCTTCCTCCTTAGAGAGGCTTAGCTCCATGGAAGGTATAATAAACCATGTGCTATAATTGTGCACTCTCTGAGAGGAGGAAGAGCGATGGAGCTCTGGGTAAAGATAGGGAGAACGAAGAAGAAGTTTCAGGGCTCTTTCAGGAACGTGATGGAAAACCTCCTTAAGGAGGCGAAGGGCAAGAAGACCGTTGAACTCCTTTCCTTCCACGCAGGCCAGAAGGAGAGGAGGAGGTTCAAGAGAGAGCTGAGAGCAAATGGAAGGGACCTCGTTAAGACCGCAAGCGCCATAGCGACGTGGTTCTACACCAGAGACCTGAGGAGACTCAGGAGAAGGATAAAGGAGCTCAAGAAGAGGGCGAGGTACCTCTCCAAGGGAGAGGTCTTTTACTGCCCGAAGACCATGGAAAGGGTTAAGGAGCTTGAGGGCAGGCTTGAGGAGATAAGGGGAAGGATAGAGGAGCTGAAGGTCGGCTGAGGTGAAAGCCTACACCAAGTACCTGACCTTTCACACCGAAAAGAGAAGGGAGCTCATAAGGATAACGGACACGGTAAAGGAAGCTGTTGAGGAGTCTGGGGTAAAGGAGGGGCTTTGCCTCGTCTCAGCCATGCACCTTACCGCAGCCGTGATAGTTCAGGATGACGAGGAGGGGCTTCACGATGACATATGGGAATGGCTTGAAAAACTCGCTCCCTTCAGGGAAGACTACAGGCACCACCTGACAGGGGAGGACAATGCTGATGCCCACCTCAAGAACCTCCTTGTCCACCTTCAGGTTGTCCTTCCGATAACCGATGGGAAGTTAGACCTCGGTCCCTGGCAGGAGATATTCTACGCAGAGTTTGACGGCCAGAGAAGAAAGAGGGCGATAATAAAGATAATAGGAGAGTGAAAAAGAAAGCCCCCTCCCGACCGGGAGGAGAGCAAGTAGGTTTCTAACTTAGAACCTCCAGGAAGCGCCGATGGAGATAGAGTCTTGGGCGTTGCTTGCTTCTACGTTGGTTCCATTGCAGTTACCCTGCATACATGCACTTACGGACTTATTTAATGCCCGTACATACGATATATCTATACCAAATGTATCGGTGAAGTCATAGCCTACACCCAAGGTAATATGCTGTTCAGATATGGCAGGAAAACCAACCAAGTTGAACCATGCTATGTTGTAGTCGGAAAAGCCAGCTTTAAAGTCAGGTATGGAGTTTGAATTCATCGCATTTTTTTCTCCTCCCTGTATAGGAGACTTTCCATAGTTGTAACCAACCCTGAGAGCGAGCTTTTCCATTGGCTTGTACTCTGCACCCAGGGCAAAGACAAGCTGGTCATCCCACTGGAAGTCTCCGTAGCCGTCTGCGTTTTTCCAGTTTATCCACCTGAGGTCAAGGCCAACCTTGAGCCCGCCCAGCGGCGCAATACCTATACCAAGAGCAGCCTCCTGAGGTTGCTGGAGCTTTAGGTCTTCATACTTACCATCTCCATTAGAATCAAAAACGTTTTTGTAGGTCATGCTCACCGGGGACTGGTATGTAATACCAGCATAGAGGAAATCTCCAAAGTTTAAAGATGCTCCAAGTTGGACTCCAATGCCCAAGGTCTGGGACTGTCCACCTCCCGCATTCCAACACCTGTCAGCTTCTGGAAGGGTATCTCCATCAGAGTCCATACACATCTCAGCTCCCATATCAAGTGAACCCCATGCTCCATGAATTGCACCCGATATGGTAATCATGTCATTAACTTGGAAAGCGAGGGCAGGGATGATTCTCATGAACTGGAAGGTTGTGTGCATTTTTGCTACGGCATTTGTGTAATACGTATTGGGAGTTGGATCCGCATCATAAAGCTTCTTACTTCTATAATCAACCCCCATACCAGAAACACCGAAGGCTCCTATACCGAACACCAACTTCTCACTTAGCCTGTGGACTATACCTATCTCGGGAACAACGAACAAGTCAGCATCGCTTTTTATTTTTCCTTGAGAGTTTATAGGAACATTTGGCGGTGGTCCAGCTGCCGCATTACTTTCCATACCACCTACATTTTCCACCTTCACCTTAGGCATAAACAGTATCCCGCCGAACTGAGCGGTGAACTTGTTCTCCATGGTGCTCATCCATGCGGGGTTTCTGAATATGGAGTCAACGGGTCCGACGGGCGCACCT
>NZ_JBWONM010000030.1:0-7588 GCF_056450045.1 Hydrogenivirga sp. | reverse complement strand
GGGAAGGATTTGTAGTCTTTCACGGGAAAGAGAGGTTCAGGGAGATAAGTGAGATAGAGCCAAAGGAAGTAGGCTCTGTGATGACAGTGCCAATGGTGGTGCTTGGGGTCATGGCTATAGTAGGAGGGTTTTTTGAGAGCTGGTACATGCATGCAATAGGAGGGGAGCACAAGGATATACACCTTGGGGTTGCTGCCATATCTGTCGGTGTGGCTCTCCTTGGGATTGCCTTAGCCTACGGGGTTTTTGTGAAGGGAGTCCTTGACCCTGAAAGAACCTACCAGTCCCTTAAGGCTCTACACACCACCTTTAGGGAACAGTTCTTCACGGAGAGGCTCTACCACGGAATACTCGCAGTAGGGTACATGAGCTACTCAAGAGTTCTGTACCTTGTCGGTGAGAGGCAGTTTATAGACGGAATAGTGAACGGGGTTGCATACCTGACCCAATCGGTAGGTCAGGGACTTAAGTTTCTCCAGGGTGGGAAGCTAAACTGGTACGCCCTCGGTCTCGGTAGTGGATTTGCTATACTTGTTCTGCTTCTTGTAGCGGCAATATACGGAGGAGGATTCTGATGGAGAAGCTTCTCAGCCTTATCATATTCCTACCGCTTATAACAGCAGGTGTAATAGCCCTCGTAAGGAAGGAGAGCTTTACCAAGATAGCCTCCATAGTCGTTTCGGGGATAGTGTTTTTGCTCTCTCTGGTCCTCTTCCTTAACTTTGACTTCAACAGGGAGGGCTTTCAGTTCCAGACGAAGGTTGATTGGATACCCACCCTCGGCATATCATACCACCTCGGGCTTGACGGTATGGCTGTCTCGCTGATACTCATGACAGCTCTTCTGTTCTTCGGAGTCTTCGTGTGGTCCTGGAGGATAGAGGACAGACCCATACTCTACACCAGCCTCTTCCTCCTCCTTGAAACCGCCTGTCTCGGGGTCTTTTCCGCCCTTGACTTCTTCCTCTTTTACATATTCTGGGAGGGTATGCTCATACCGATGTACTTCATCATCGGCTTTTGGGGACATGAGAACAAGGTTTACGCTGCCAACAAGTTCTTCATATACACCTTTTTCGGTAGTCTCTTCCTGCTTCTCGGGCTTGCCTCCATCATAGTTTACGGCTACTTCCACACGGGACAGATAACCTTTGACTACCTTGAACATGCCAAGATGGGCTATCCCGTCTGGCTCCAGCTGATAGCCTTCCTCCTGTTCGGTATCGGCTTTGCGGTCAAGATTCCGATGTTTCCCGTCCACACGTGGCTGCCCGATGCCCACGTTGAGGCTCCGACCGCAGGTTCCGTCATACTCGCTGGCGTCCTCCTGAAGATGGGAACCTACGGCTTCGTGAGATACTCACTCCCCCTCTTTCCCGATGCCTCCAAGTACTACATACCTCTCATCTTCTTCCTCAGCGTTGTGGCTATAATCTACGCAGCTATGATGGCGATAGCCCAGACCCACATAAAGAGGCTTATCGCTTACTCCTCCATATCCCACATGGGTATAGTTACCTTGGGAACCTTTGCCCTTGACAAGGACGCCCTCAACGGTGCGGTTTACATGATGATAGCCCACGGGCTCTCTTCAGCAGCCCTCTTCTTTGCCGCCGGCTTTATCTACGACAGGATACACTCTTACAACATGGATGACCTGGGGGGTCTCGCCCGTTACCTGCCGAACTTCGCCGTCTTCTTCATGATATCGGGTCTCGCAGGTATAGGTCTTCCCGGTCTTGCGGGCTTTATAGCTGAGTTCCTCGTCCTCTTGGGGACCTTCAAGGCGCACCCCGTCTGGGCTGTCATAGCGGGAACTGGGATGATACTCGGAGCTGCCTACTTCCTCTACATGTACAAGAGGGTGATGCTTGAGGAGGAGACCATATCCGACCACAGGAGGGAGAAGTGGAGAGCTCTCAGGGACGTTGAGCCCCACCACGTTGTCCCCTTCCTCCTGATACTCTTCGTAGCCTTCCTTATGGGGCTTTACCCAGCACCCTTTGTGAAGATAGCCAACCACACAGCGAAGCTCGTCTTTGGAGGTTGAGAGTTGAACTGGAATGCCCTGTTGCCTGAGATAGTCTTATCCATAGGTATCCTTGTCCTCTTCGCCCTTGAGTTGCTTCTTAAGGACAGGTATTACAAGGCTCTTACCCTTCTGGGTTTCGTCACCGTGATACTCTCAGCCTTCTCCGTTCTCTTCGTGAGCTATCCCGCAAGCACACTCTTCAACGGCTTTACCGTGAGCGGTTTTAATCTGATAGCCAAGTTCTTCCTCCTCGGTGTTACGGGGCTCATACTCCTTTCCTCTTACGACTTCTTCATAAAGAAGGGCTCCGTTTACAGTGAGCTTCCCTACCTCTACCTGATAGCTCTGCTCGGTTTCATGGTGATGCTCTCTTCGGAGAACTTAGCAATAATCTTTGTTGGACTTGAGCTCGCCTCAATAACGATGTACATACTCGTGGGGCTCTTCAGGAGGGATTATCCCTCTAAGGAGGGAGCCTTCAAGTACCTCGTTATAGGGACGACGGGAACGTCAATGTTCGCCTTGGGAGCTGGCTTTGTCTATGGCTCAACGGGGAGCCTGCTTCTGGGCTTCCAGAGGGGGGTTGACCCTCTCTTTGCCCTCGGTGTCCTCTTCCTGATGTCCGCTTTAGCCCTCAAGGTCTCCGCCGTTCCCTTCCACTTCTGGACCCCCGACGCCTACGAAGGGGCTCCAACACCAACTACATCCTTCCTCGCAACCGTTCCCAAGATAGCCATGTACTTTCTATTCGTAAAGCTCACCCTCTACCTCTTCTCAGCCCTTCCCTCCTGGAAGCTCCTTATAGGAACGGTGGCGGTTGCCTCTATGTTCTACGGAAACTTCATGGCTTACGCCCAGAGAAGCGTTAAGAGGCTGTTAGCTTACTCCTCAATAGCCCACGCCGGGTACTTTACCTTAGCCCTTACCGTGGTTGACAAGCTCCTCATGACAGCTCTCCTCTTCTATGTATTTGTCTATGCCCTCGCGACCCTCGGAGCCTTTACGGTTCTCTCGGTTTTGGAAAAGAAGCAGGGCTGGAGCCATCACTTCCTTGACTTCAAGGGCGTTGCCAGAGAGCACCCGGTTTTAGCCTCCTTCTTAGCCTTCTTCCTCTTTGCCCTCATAGGAATACCGCCCATGGCGGTCTTTGTTGGAAAGCTCGGTATATTCATGGGGCTGGTGAAGGGAAATCTGTTTCCCTTGGCTGTCCTCTTTGTGATAGCCAGCCTCATATCCGCAGGCTACTACCTGAAGGTCATAGTTTACATGTTCCTCCACGAGAAGGAGAGGGACCTCGGACCTTCTCAGGTTTCAGCGGGGGAATCCTTCACCCTCATAGTCTCGGGAGCCTTCGTCCTCCTTCTTGGTATATTCCCGAGCCTTGTCCTTGACTTCCTCCTCAAGCTCGTTTAACCGAAGGTCTCTACGAGCCAGTTCCTTATCTCATCCCTTACCTTCCTGAAGGCTTCAAGGATCTCTTCCTCTTCCCCTCTCACCGCAGAAGGGTCCTGAAACCCCCTGTGGAGGCGAACCTTCCCTCCCTCAAAGAAGGGGCAGCTCTCCTTAGCTCCCTCGCAGAGGGTTATCACGTAATCAAACTCCTCGCCCCTGAACTCCTCAAGGCTCTTTGAACGGTTCTTTGAGATGTCAATACCTATCTCAGCCATGACCCTGACTGCGTAGGGATTCACGCCTGAGGGAGCTGTCCCCGCGCTGTGGGCTTCGTACCTGTCGCCGTATAGGTGGTTCAGCAGTGCCTCAGCCATCTGAGAGCGGGCTGAGTTGTGGGTGCACAGGAAGAGCACTCTCTTCATTTCACTCCTCCCAGAACTCCCTGAGTATCCTTTCCCTCCTCTTTTGCTCCTTCCTGTACTTGAAGTAAGCCACGAGGCTGAGGACGAGCACTATCCCCACGATTACGGGGAGAACGGCGATGCCTATTATCAGAACGAGGGCTGTTGTGAAGCCAACGAAGAAGCCGGCGAGGAAGAAGAGGAGGCACTGCAACTGCATCGGAAATAAAATATAACAGGTTATGATAAGGCTTGCAGTTCTGGGTTCAACGGGCTCGGTGGGAACCCAGACCCTTCAGGTAGCCCGGCAGTTTCCCGATGAGATAGAGGTCGTAGCCCTCTTAGCCCGAAGGGCTTCCGATAGGCTCCTCTCCCAAGCAAGGGAGTTCTCCCCCAAACTCGTCGTTACCTACGAGGAGCCCACGAAGGAATGGCTCTCTTCTCTGCCCGAGGGCACAGAACACCTCCTCGGCGATGAAGGTCTTGAGGAAGCCATCACCCTTGCGGACAGGGTTATGAACGCCGTATCGGGCATACACGGTATAAAACCCGCCTACCTCACCCTCAAGAAGGGGAAGGTACTCTTGGCTTCCAACAAGGAGTCGGTCATATGCCTTGGAGAGCTCGTAAGGAAAAGCAGAGAGAAGGTTATCCCTGTTGACAGCGAGCACAACGCCCTGTTCCAGCTTCTTGACAGGATAGAGAGGGAGTACGTCAGGTTCGTCTATCTCACCGCCTCCGGCGGTCCTTTTAAAGACTGGAGTCTTGAGAGGATGAGGAGGGCTACGCCCGAGGAAGCTCTGAAGCACCCTCGCTGGAACATGGGAGCTAAGATAACCGTTGACTCCGCAACGCTCATGAACAAGGGCTTTGAGCTCCTTGAGGCTGTTAACCTCTTTGACCTTGAGCTTGACTCCGTCAAGGTCGTGATACATCCCCAGAGCTTCGTCCACGGGGTGGTTGAGCTGATTGACGGGAGCTTTCTAATGCACGTCTCCCAGACGGACATGAAGGTCCCAATACTCCACTCTCTCTTCTATCCAGAGAGGAAACCCTATCCCTTTGAGAGGGTCTCTCTCCCCGAGCTCTCGCCCATCAGCTTTGAGGAGGTGGACACCGAAAGGTTCAGGTCTATCTACTTAGCCCGCTGGGCTGGTGAGATGGGAGGTGTTTACATACCCGTCCTCCTCGGCGCGGACGAAGAGGCTGTGAACCTGTTCCTTGAGGGCAAGATAGGCTTCCTGGACATAGTTGAGATCATAGAGAAGACCCTTTCGGAGGTAAACCTGAGGGACCCCGAGGACATAGAGGGAATCCTATCAGCCATAGAATGGGCGAGGGAGAAAGTCAGGGAGATCTACGAGAGGGAGTATGCAGGAGCAGTATAGCGAGGCTACCCCAAAGGGCGGAGGAGATGAGAAGGAAGCTGTGGGCTAAGAAGCCGACCTTGAGAGCCTGAGAAAGGCTGAACCCGGCAGCCTTCAGGGGAATGGAAAAGCCCGCCTCGTAGGTCCCGTAGCCCATGAAACCGTGAACCGGCAGGATAGTCGTTAGCTCGCCTCCCGTGAAGGCGAAGGTAAAGGTGAAGAGGTCCGACGAGACAAGCTCTCTAACAACTATGTAAACGCCAAGTATCTTGAGGAAGAAGCTCAAGGTTGAGAGAAGGCTCAGCTTCAGAGACAGGGAGGGGGTGAGCTCCCTTCTCAGGAAGTCCTTGAGCTCGGAGAGCTTCCCCAGAGATGGAAGGAGTTCCCTGAGGTGGGGTAGTGTCAGGGAGAGGAGGAAAAGGAGGAAGAGGGCTGGCAGGAGTAACTCACTCAGAAGTGAGTAGGATACAAGGAGGAGCGAAAGGAGGGCTAAGAGGTCGTAGAGCCTGCCTAAGAAAAAGCTCCAGAGGGAGCTCTTCAGGTCAACGCCGAGCCTGCGGGCGTAGTAAAACCAGCTGAGCTCTCCCGTTCTCGCCGGGAGGATGTTGTTTAGAAGTATGTTGGCGGAGTTTATCAGGAAGGTATCCTTTAAGGAGAGGTCCTTCAGCAGGAGCTTCCAGCGCAGCGCCCTCAATATCTGGCTCATTGTGTATGCCAGAAAGCCGAGTACAAGGTCCGAGGGTTCTATCTTCCTGAGGGAGTTCAGTATGTCCTGAAGGGGAACGAAGTAGAGGAAGATAATCAGGAAGAGGACGAATATTGTCAGGGAGGTAATTAGCCTCTTCAAGCTTTCTCCGGAACGTCGTGTATGACGATGGGCTTACCAGCCCATTCAGAAAGGATGTCTATCGCGACCTGAACTCCCGTTCCGGCAGCTGCAGTAAACATAGAGCTTACCCCTGCGAGGAGTCCAGCTACGAAGAGCCCATCCCTAACCTTAAAGCTCCCGTCGTGCTTCACCATGACCCTCCCGGGCTTGGGAGACCTCGGGTTATCAACGACCTCAACACCTTCGCACTCTATATCAAATCTGTGGAAACCGCTTGCCAGCACAACGTAGTCACCCTCAATCTCCCTACCGCCCCTTGTCCTCACCTTAAACTCTCCCTTCCTACCCGAGATCTCTATCACCTCGTCCTCAAGGAAGTCAACGCCTCCGTAGGACTTTATCTGCTCCCTTATCCTGTCCAGAAGCTCCCTGCCCTTTGTTCCCATGGGTATGCCCGGGACGTTGTTAAAGAGAGCCCTGTTCATGTCCGACCTTCCGGTATCAAGAACGAGGTATCTCCTGTTCTCAGCCCACTCCCAGCCCCTTCCCTGGGCGGAGGCTAAGGTGAGGGCACAGGACAGACCAGAGGCACCACCTCCAACGATTATCACGTCGTACCTCATGGGGAGATATTATAACCCGACTTGCGAGGTAGTAGAATTATAGAATCATGAAAGCCCCCCGCCAAAAAGGCAGGAGGTGAGAAAATGACAGAATTAGAAATAACAACTTACTTCTGTATTATAGACGATATCCTCAAGGAAATAGGATTAAAAGATGACCCACAAGAAAAAGTAAGCAACAGCGAGGTGCTTACCATGGCAGTTATAGCTCATGTAGCTTTTGCAGGCAATTACACACAAGCTCTTGAGATGCTGAGGGAAGGTTTCAGGCATCTGTTCCCATATGTACCCTCCCTATCAAGGTTCTCACGCAGATTGCACAAACTTGAACCCTACCTGCAGACAATAATTAGGAAGATAGGGCTGTTAGGTGGGAGCCCCAAGAGATACTTCATAGATAGCAAGCCTATAAAGGTCTGTGAGAATATCAGGATACCGAGAGCAAAGGTTTTAAAAGGAGAGGAATATAGGGGATACATACCCAGTAAGAGGGAATACTTCTATGGCTTCAAGCTACACGCTCTTGTTGATGATGAGGGGTTATTCAGAGAGGTACACTTGCTTGAGGGAAGGTTGCACGACCTTGAAGGATTGTCTGTTATGAGCTTTTGGGGAGTGAGAGGTCATGAAGTTATAGGGGATAGAGCGTATGTTGACTATAGTTTTGAGGACGAGTTGGTAAATGAAGACATATGTTTAAATCCCGTTAGGAGGGTTGGGGAGAGCAGGTACGAGGGGGAGTGGATTGAGTATTCCAAAAGGTATGTCAGGAGGCTGATAGAGAGTATCTTCAGTGTGATTTACAGGTTTTTAGGGTTGAGACCTTATGCACCTACTAAGGATGGCATTGTTCTTAAAGTCCTCCTGTCTGTTCTTGCTTTCAACCTCTACAGAGGTTTCACCTTGAGGTTATGGTCATGACTTGTAGGTAGCAACTCGGGTTA
>NZ_JBWONM010000029.1:0-8297 GCF_056450045.1 Hydrogenivirga sp. | reverse complement strand
CAACCTTGTAGCCTATATCAACGTATATGTACCTCTCATCAACCTTCACCACCTTTCCGCTTACTATCCTTCCTTTCCTGAAGGTCTCTTCTTGCGGGAGGGCTTCGCTCAGGAGTTTCTCAAATTCGTTCATCCGGTCCTCCAAGGGAAAATACATTATAGCAAAAATTTATGAGTATCAATTTTTTGGATTATATTATTATTCCTGAGATAGGAGGCGTAATGGAGTTCTTTTTCTTTCTTGACATCTATGCGGACAGGCAGCTCATAGACTACTACATACTGTCTTTCAAGCTTGGGAACCCAAAGTCTGTTGAGCTGAAGAAGTGGTCAGGGAAGAGCTACATAGTGGGTATCAAGGACTGGGAGAAGTTCAAGGGTAGCACCTACGATATAGTCCTCTACGAGCTGGGCGACGAGATAGAGAGGTTCAAGGATATTGAGACAGCCTTCAGGGAAGGCTACAGGATAGCCTACAGGGAAGCTTCAAGGAGGGGTGCCAAGAGGATACTTCCCGCCATAGGATACGGGAACCCTCCAGTTGATGTGGTCAAGAGGTTCTTCCCCGTTGAGCCCGAGTTTGAGAAGTTCCCTGAGGACATAGACAGCTTCCTTGAGGAGGTTATAAGGTCAACCCCCGAGGAGATGACGAGAAGAGGATTCGGTGATGACGAAAACCCTTTCTGAGCTCCTTGAAGAGCTAACTCCAAAGAGGGTAGTTGAGGAGCTGAACAAGTACGTCGTAGGACAGGAGGAGGCTAAGAAGGCTGTCGCTATAGCCCTTAGGAACAGGTGGAGGAGGCAGAAGCTCCCCGAATACATAAGGGACGAGGTAGCTCCCAAGAACATCCTTATGATAGGACCCACCGGCGTGGGTAAGACCGAGATAGCGAGGAGGCTCGCATCCCTCATAAAGGCTCCCTTCGTTAAGGTTGAGGCTACCAAGTACACAGAGGTGGGCTACGTTGGCAGGGATGTAGAGTCAATGGTGAGGGAGCTGGCTGAGGTCTCCTACCAGATGGTCAAGAGGGAGAAGGTTGAAAAGGTGAGGGAGAGGGCAAGGAGGCTGGCGGAGGAGAGGATCCTTGACTACCTTGTCCCCCAGCAGTTCACCAGCTTCGGAATAAGGGAGTCTCAGGATGCCGGCAAGAGAGAGGAGCTCAGGGAGAGGCTGAGGAAGGGAGAGCTTGACGAGAAGATAATAGAGATAGAGGTCCAGGAGAAGGCTGTCCCCATGATAGGGATAGCGGGACCGCCCGGTCTTGAGGAGCTGGAGAACCAGCTCAGGGAGATGTTCTCAAACCTGATGCCCTCAAGGAAGAGGAGAAAGCTCAGGGTGAGAGAAGCCCTCCACATCCTTGAACAGGAGGAAGCTGAGAAGCTCATAGACATGGAGGAGGTGGCAAGGGAAGCCCTCTTCAGAGCGGAGAACTTTGGAATCATCTTCATAGACGAGATAGACAAGATAGCTGTAAAGACGCCGGGCACAGGACCCGGCGTTTCAAGGGAAGGTGTCCAGAGGGACCTCCTCCCAATCCTTGAGGGCACGACCGTCAATACAAAGTACGGACCCCTCAAGACGGACCACATCCTCTTCATAGGAGCGGGAGCCTTCCACATGGCGAAGCCCTCAGACCTCATACCCGAGCTCCAGGGGAGGTTTCCAATAAGGGTTGAGCTCAAGGCTCTGACCAAGGAGGACTTTGTGAGGATACTGACAGAACCGGAGAACGCCCTCACAAAGCAGTACGTAGAGCTCCTTAGAACCGAAGGGGTTGAGATAGAGTTCACCGAGGATGCGGTTGAGGAGATAGCCCTCCTGTCGGAGGAGATAAACAACCGCACGGAGAACATCGGGGCGAGAAGGCTTCACACGGTTATGGAGAAGCTCCTTGAGGACATATCCTTCAACGCCCCCGACATGGCAGGTCAGCACATAATAATTGACAGGAAGTTTGTAAGGGCAAAGCTAAGTGAGGTGATAAAGGACGAGGAGCTAAGCAGATACATCCTCTAAGAATCTCTTAAGCCACCAGTGGACGTCTTCCTCAATCACCTTCTTCCTGAGAGCCTTCATCCTCTCCCTCTTCTCCCTCTTCTTCATCTTCAGGGCGCTGTATATAGCCTCAGCAACGGCATCTTCATCAAAGGGGTTCACTATCAGAGCTCCCTCCCTGAGCTGGAGGCTCGCCCCGGCGAACTCACTCAGTATTAGCACCCCATCCTCATCAACCTTGCTCACAACGTACTCCTTTGAGACGAGGTTCAGTCCATCTATAAGGGGGGTAACGAGGGCAAAGTCCGCCATCATATAGAGGGATGCAAGTCTCTCATCGCCGTAGTTCTTGTAGTAGTAGTAGATAGGGACCCAGCCGGGCTCGCCGAACCTTCCCTCAATCCTGCCCACTATCTCATCCGTTCTACGCTTTATGTCCATGTACTCCTCAAGCTTGGTTCTTGTGGGGGCAGCTATCTGTATAAAGGAGACCCTCCCCCTGAAGGAGGGGTACTTCTCAAAGAACCTCTCCAAGCCTCTGAACTTCTCCTCAAGACCCTTGGTGTAGTCAAGCCTGTCAACGCCTATACCAACGAACTCAACGGGGAGCTTCTTCCTTAGGTTGAGGGCGTACCTCACTACCTTGGGACTTGAGATGAGGGACTTCCACCTCTGGGCGTCTATACCTATGGGAACCGCTACGACCCTTATCTTCCTTCCCTGCCAGTATACGGCGGTGTCGTCGTAAACAGCACCGAGTATCTCCCTCACGCACTCCCTGAAGTTCTGGACGTAGTGCTCAGTGTGAAAGCCTATAACGTCAGCGCCGAGCATCCCCTCAAGTATGTCCCTCCTGTTTGGTAGGAACCTCAGCATGAAGTAGGGGGGAAAGGGTATGTGCCAGAAGAGGTGTATTGGGTCATCAACACCCTTCTCCCTGAGGAGGGCAGGTACGAGGGCTAAGTGGTAGTCGTTCACGAGAACCTTTGAGCCAGGTGTGTAAACCTCCATCACAGCCTTGGCGAACTTCCTGTTGACCCTCCTGTAGCCGAGCCAGTACTTGCTGTCAAAGCGGGTTCTGTTCAGAAACATGTGACAGAGGGGCCAGAGGGTCTCGTTGGCGTAGCCGTAGTAGTACTCTGTTACGTCCCTGCTCGTGAGGGGGACCTGCTTCATGAGGAAGCTTTCCGTTATCTTCGTCTCAAGGGGGTTCTTCTGACCCTTTCTTCCCCAGCATACCCATATACCGCCGTTCTTTCTGAGGACAGGCTCCAGGGCTGAAACGAGACCTCCGACGGTCTTCTCAAGCTTCAGCTTCCCCCCAGCCCTTTCAACTCTGTAGGGCTCCCTGTTTGATACGACTATCAACTTCATTTTATTTTCCTTTAAGGTAAGGGTTATTTAAGCGTGTGTCAAGGAATCCAGAGTTGTACTGGCTTCCAAAGCGGGTTAAATTTATTTAAGTCTTTGATCAGGGAGGGTTGAGCATGAGATACAGAGCCCTTATCACCACCTTGGCGGTTATCGTTGGAGTTGGCTTTTCAGCGGAGAAGGTTATCCTCAAGAAGCCACCTGAATCCCTCAAGAAGTACTACCCACCCGCATCCAAGAACTACGAGTTCATCTCAGCCATGCACACCATGAGCACAGCCTTCTACGGAATAAACCTGAACATAAATGAAGGCAACTGGAAGGGAGCTCAGAAGTGGGCGCAGGAGCTCAAAGAGACCTACCTGAAGGTCTCAAAGATGGTCCCCGAATGGAAGAGCTACTTCAAGCCAAAGCTGGCTGACAACCTCGTGAAGGCTGTTAACTCAAAGAACGTGGACAGGGTTATAGACGCCTCCAAGAAGCTCGGGCAGACCTGTGCAAAGTGCCATCAGGACAACGAGATAGCGGTCAAGCTCGTTTACCACTTCCCGAGCTTTGAGACTGTCAAGATAGAGGACCCCGTTGAGTTCATGGAGTACAAGACGGGCAAGTACATGGAGAAGCTTGCCAACTCAATGAAGGCTCTCAAGATATACCTCCTACAGGGAGAAGGTGACAAGGCGCAGGAGGCTGGCATGAACTTCGTTGAGAGGGCGCGCCAGCTCAGGTCAATGTGCTCCAAGTGCCACACCAACAAGCTCTCGGAGGAGGTTATAGTGGGTAAGGAGTTTGAGGGAGCCCTGAACGACCTTGAGAACCTCCTCTCAGGAGGGAAGCCGGACAGAGACAAGGTCTTCAATCTGCTGGGCAAGGTTGGGGCGAGCTGTACAAAGTGCCACAACGTGCACCTTATACCAGAGGTGGTTAAAGAGGCTTTTGAGAAGTGAGGATCCTCCTCCTCATCTTTCTCTTCCTTGTGGGCTGTGAGAGGCTGGAAGAGGTGTTCGTTGAGGAGGACCTCCTTCAAAGACCTCAGGCAAAGAGGTGTGCTGACTGCCACGCCCAGATATACGAGGAGTGGAAGGAGAGCAGACATTATCAGGCATGGAAGAGCGAGAAATTCAGGAGGGAGTCAGAAAACTACGGGAAGGTTAAGTGCCTGTCCTGTCACGCCCCCCATCAGGTTGACCCAGAGAAAAAGCCCGTCCTAAGAGCCGAGTTCAGGGAAGATGGCGTCCACTGTGTAGCCTGCCACTTCAAGGAAGAAACCAGGTCCATGCACGGACCCCTCAAGGTGTGGTCCCCTCCCCACCCCTCAACCCAGGACCTTGACTACACAAAGTCGGAGTTCTGTGCGGGATGCCACAGGGAGACCTACAAGGAGTGGAAGCTTGCCAAGGTTGAGAAGAGCTGTCAGGACTGCCACATGCCCTCCCTCGGTAAGAAGGACCTCATACAGAAGTTTCCCTTCTACCTCTTTCACCTCGCCAAGCCCAGGACCTCCCACCGCTTTCCAACCCAGAAGGCTAAGCCCGAAGACATAGAGGTCCATATCAAAGGGAATGAGCTCATACTCCTAAACGTAGGAGTTCCCCACAACCTGCCGACGGCGGATCAGGGAGACCCCAGGCTCTACCTCATAGCCCGGATACTATATGGAGATGGAAGGAAGAAAACCCTGAGGAAGCTACTCTCACCCCAGTCAAAGACCGCTCTGAGATACAGGGTGCCCTATCGTCTGAGAATTCCCGACGGTGAGGTGAAGGAGGTTAGGGTGAAGATAATGCGGAGGCTCGCCTGGAGCGATGAGAAAGAGACCTTGAAGGAGCTCACTTTGCGAACTCCCTCTCCCTGACCCTCGGGTCTATCCAAGCCAGCAGGAGGTCTGCTATGAGGTTTCCAACTATGAGCATTATCGTCCCTATGTAAAGACCCCCCATAACTAAGAAGAGGTCCTGGGACAGAACCGCATCAAGCATGAGCATCCCCATGCCGGGCCATCCGGTTATTATCTCTATGAGAGCAGCCCCCGATATAAGGCTCGCTATCTCATACCCGAGGAGTGTAGTGAAGGGGTTCATGGCGTTCTTTACCACATGCTTGACCACCATCCACTCGGGAAGTCCCTTAGCCCTGAGCATAACTACCATAGGACTCTTGAGAACCTCAATCACCGCACTCCTGACGAGCCTTATCAGTCCTGCGGTTGAGACGAGAGAGAGGGTCATAGCTGGGATGAAGAGATGGTGTAGGACGTCAAGGACCTTTCCTATCGGACTCAGGCTCTCAAAATCGGGACTCTGAACTCCCCCTATGGGGAACCACCCCGTCTTACTAGCCAAAAAGAGGAATATGAAGGCTAAGAAGAAGCTCGGGATGGACATGAAGGAGTAGGCGTAAGCCTGCACGAGCCTATCAAACTTGCCCCCCTCCTTGAAAGCCGCTACCGTCCCTATGGGGACCGCCATGCCCCAGGAGAGGAGAGCTGAACTGACAGATAGCAACAGGGTGTTCGGTATCCTCTCGGCTATAAGCTGGGTCACGGGAGCGTGGTACTGGAAGGAGTAGCCCAGGTCAAAGAGAACAGCAGACTTGAGCCACTTCAAATACTGCACAAGGGTGGGTTCGTCCAGACCGTAGAGCCTCTTGAGCCTCTCAATGGTCTCCGGGGATATCTGGGGATTGAGCTTGAGCTGGTCAAGGAAGTCTCCTGGAGCGAGCTTTATTATGAGGAAGGATATGAAGGTGACCCCGAGTATGGTCGGCAGTGCCTGAAGAAGACGGAGAAGGACAAACTTGAGCATCAGAAGTAATTGGCTATGAAGTACTTGGTTTCCTCAAAGTACCTCTCTATCTCCCTCCTGTGCTTCTCCTTGACGTAACGAACCAGCCTGTAATCGTCCCAGTAACCGACCATGGGTAGCCAGTCAGGAATAGTGTCTCTGCTGTCAATGAAGTACCAGAGAGCCGCTATGAAGTCCTCCCTCGCTTCCCTCTTGAGCTGGAAGTCCGGGTCTATGAGTATCCTGTATATAAGCTTAACGTCAAGTATAAGGTTCCTGAGGTACTCCATGGTAGGAGGAACCTTCTCAAGCTTCTTGTTGAACTCCTCCCTGAGCCTGTCAAGATTCTTAAGGTTTTCGTAGGTCTTGTACTTCTGAAGCTTCTCCTCAAAGCCCATGGCGTAATTATATCATGTCCCTTCAGCCTTAAATGCTTTATATTATTAGCATCCAAGAAAGAGGAGGGACAGAGATGAGAAAAAAAACCTCTCAAGTTTTCTGGGGGCTGATCTTTTTGCTTCTGGGCACCCTCACAGCCCTTGCCCAGGGTGTTCCAACACCTCTGACCAAAAAAGCGGGAGACTACTACGTCAGTATCGGTGTCTTTTCAATCTCGGAACTTGAGAAGCACTACCCAAGAACCTACAAGCTGCTCGTGAAACACCATGGCGAGCCTGCAAGGCACGACACCCATCACCTTGCTGTGAGCATCTGGAAGCAGGAGAACGGCAAGATGGTGTACCTCTCAAACTACGAGGTGGAGGCTGAGGTAAGGTCTCCGATATTCAGAGCTGTTAGAAAGAAGCTCACTAAGTATCCCCACCAGTATGGAGATAACTACGGCGGCTGGTTTGAGATGTCGGACAAGGGGCTCTACCACATATCGGTGATAATCAAGGAAGACGGGAAGGTAAAGAGGGTTGACTTTGACTACCTGATGCAGTGAGCCCTCCCGTCCGGCTTTTTTCTTGTAAAATTTTAGTGCTCAAACGTCGTTTTATCCGGAGGTAGTCTGATGAAACTGCATGAACACCAGGCAAAGGAGATATTCGCCAGATACGGCATACCCGTTCCAGAGGGCAAGGTAGCCTTCACCCTCAAAGAGGCTAAGCAGGTTGCGGAGGAGCTCGGTAGCTTCCCTCTCGTTGTGAAAGCTCAGGTCCACTGCGGTGGAAGGGGGAAGGCTGGTGGCGTGAAGATAGTTAAGGATATGGATGAGCTTGAGAAGGCGGTTGAGGGCATGCTGGGAAAGGTTCTCAAGACCTTCCAGTGCCCGGATGGAAAGCCTGTCAGCAGGGTGTGGATAGAGAGGGCTACCGCCATTGATAAGGAGTTCTACCTCTCCATAACCCTTGACAGGGCGAGGTCAAAGCCAGTTGTGATGGCTTCCGCTGCTGGAGGTATGGAGATAGAGGAGATAGCCAAGGAAAACCCGGAGGCGATAATACTTGAAGAGGTTGACCCGGAGCTCGGTCTCATGCCCTATCAGGCGCGTAAGCTCGCCTTTAGGCTGGGTCTTCCCGTCAAGGACTTCTCCAAGATGGCTTTAGCCCTCTACAGGATATATACGGAGCTTGATGCCTCCCTCGTCGAGATAAACCCTCTCGTCCTTGATAAGGAAGGCAATGTCATAGCCTTGGACGCAAAGCTTGAGGTTGACGACAACTCTCTGTTCAGACACAAGGACATAGAGGAGATGGAGGATGAAACCCAGATTTCACCCTTGGAGGTTGAGGCTAAGAAGTACGGGCTTAACTACATAAAGCTGAGCGGGAATATAGGGTGCATGGTGAACGGTGCGGGACTCGCTATGGCTACCATGGACATAATAAAGCTCGCTGGAGGGGAGCCTGCTAACTTCCTTGACGTCGGTGGAGGGGCTAACGTTGAGCAGATAGCTAACGCCTTCAGGATACTGATGGCTGATGAGGATGTCAGGGCGGTCTTCATAAACATATTCGGGGGAATACTCAGGTGCGACAGGCTCGCCCAGGGTCTTGTAGAGGCTGGAAAGATGGTTGAGCTGAGCGTCCCCATAGTTGTCAGGATGGAGGGAACCAACGTTGAGGAGGGCAAGAGGATACTCGCTGAATCGGGGATGAACTTCATAAACGCCGAAGACATGTGGGACGGTGCTAAGAAGGCTG
>NZ_JBWONM010000028.1:0-8519 GCF_056450045.1 Hydrogenivirga sp. | reverse complement strand
AAGTTCATACCACCCGAGCGCCTGCCAAAGATGTACGGCGGCATTGCCGCCGTCCTGAACTACCCAAACCCTATTGACAGGCTCCTTGGCAAGGGAGGAAGCGGGATATGGCTTCACGGAAGCGATGAGGAGGATAGAAACAGCATCCCCTTCAGCACAAGGGGCTGTGTCGTAGCCAACAACGATGACCTCAGGAAGATAGTCAAGAGAATAGTTCCAAAGAACACGCTCATAGCTATATACAAGGAGATACCCGAGGAGATAGAGCTTGACGATGTTCTGTCCTTTATCAAGAGCTGGGAGGAGTCCTGGGAAAGGAAGGATATTGAGTCGTTCCTCTCCCTTTACTCTGAGAGGTTCAGATGGAAAGGCGGAGGTATAAGGGAGTGGAGGAGGTACAAGAGGAAGGTCATACTCCCGAGAAAGTTCATAAAAGTTGATATTGACGACCTTACGGTCGTTGCCTTCAGGAGGGGGCTTGAGAAGGATGTTGAGTACTACGTTGCGGAGTTCAGGCAGAGATACAGCTCCGATGTTTACTCCGATGAAGGTATAAAGAGGCTGTATATAATAAAAGAGGAGGGAAGGTTAAAAATAGTTGGGGAGGAGTTCAGATGATAGCTGTGTTCTCGCTACTTCTCCTGCTTGGGATATCCTACGCCGTGTGTCCGGGACAGGAGGAGCTTACCCTTGATATACAGGCGAGAACCGTGGAGAAGGTGGGGAAGGAGTTCAGAAGGGCTGATGTGATGATATTCATCCCCCTCAAGAGGGAGGAGCTGTCAGAAAAGGGGCTCAACATAAAGAGAAGGGTAGTTGTGAGGAGGGGAGAAGGGGGAAGCTACCTGGTCAGCATAACTCTTAAGAACACTACTGGGCAAGAGATAGAGGAACCCGTCCTTGTCCAGAGGCTCAACGGCGGAGGCATCATCGGTTCCATAAAGCTGACGAGGGTCGTATCAAGCAAGCCTTACATAGTTGAGCTTGATTACCTCCCACCTGCGGACATAAAGGATGACACCCTTTCTGTAAAGCTCCCCACCCTGAAGCCCGGCGAGAGGCTGAAGCTGAGCTACGTGGTTGAGACGGAGAGCTTTGAAAAGCCCCAGTTCAGAGCCAAGAGCCCTGCGAAGGTATCTCGGGAGGTTTATATTCTCACAGGTAAGTACTCCTTGCTGTTTGGATACGGGAGCACGAGGACTGAGGACGTAAACCTCAGGAACATAAGGGAGGTTCTTGAGGGGCTCAGGTCCGCAGGCTTAAAACCCCTGGTGAAGGTGGAAGGCATAGCGGATGGAAAGACGAGGTATCCCGACAGGAACAGAAGGGTCGCTATGGAGAGGGCACGCTTTGTCGCAAAAGAGGTTCTCGGGGAAAGCTACGCCTGTTATACTCAGGAGGGCTTTGCCTACCTCAGGTGAGCCTTACCAGGATGCCCCTTTCCTTCAGATAGCTCTTGAGCTCGGGCACACTCACCTCCTTAAAGTGAAATAGGGAGGCGGCGAGGGCTGCATCAACCTTTCCCTCTTTGAAGACCTCGTAGAAGTGCTCCATACTACCAGCACCGCCGCTCGCTATAACCGGGATGTTCACAGCCTCAGCGACAGCCCTGCAGAGCTCAACATCGTAGCCCGCCTTCGTTCCATCTCTGTCCATTGAGGTGAGGAGTATCTCACCAGCTCCGAGAGCTTCAGCCTCCTTAGCCCAGCTGACGGCATCCATGCCCGTTGGGGTCCTACCGCCGTTTATGTAAACCTCCCAGCCGTCTCCTTTCCTTTTTGCGTCAATCGCAACCACTATGCACTGGGAGCCAAAGAGCTGAGCTCCCTCACGTATGACCTTGGGGTTCTTCACCGCGGCTGTGTTGATTGATACCTTGTCAGCTCCAGCCTCAAGGAGTCTCCTCATGTCCTCGGTGCTCCTTATCCCTCCTCCCACGGTGAAGGGCATAAAGACCGTCTCGGCTACCCTCTTGACGACCTCTATCATTATCCTCCTCTCCTCAGCGGAGGCTGTTATATCAAGGAAGACGAGCTCGTCCGCCCCCTCTTCTTCATATCTCTTGGCTACCTCAACAGGGTCGCCCGCATCCCTTAGGTTTAGGAAACGGACGCCTTTGACCACCCTACCCTTATCAACGTCAAGGCATGGGATTATACGCTTGGCGAGCATATCCTTAGATTTTATGACATAGACCTATAGAAAGCAAACCCGCAAGGGTTTATATACAACATCAGATAAAAAAGGAGGTTCCAGAATGGCTCAGAAGGTTGCTCAGGATGTCATAAAGGAGAAGCTCATACTTGACTCAAACACGGGCAAGCCCGTTAAGGAGATAGACTTAGAGGATGGGGTCATAAGGATAGTCAAGGAGAGCGGAGAGACCCTTGAGATACCTGTAAACACGATAAGGGGCAAATACATCCTCATGAGGCTGGAGGCAGGACTAAGCGAGATAACGGAGCCCATATACGTATAATCTTCTCTATGGAGCTTGAAGTAAGGAAGGGAAGCCTCCTTGAGGTTGATGCTGAAGTCATAGTGAACCCAGCCAACAGCCACGGCTACATGGGCGGTGGTGTAGCCGGTGTGATACGGAGGCTGGGCGGAGAGGAGATAGAGAGGGAAGCGGTTGAGAAGTCGCCGATACCTGTGGGAGAGGCTGTACTGACCACAGCGGGAAAACTCCCCTTCAAGGGTGTTATCCATGCCCCAACTATGGAGGAGCCCGCTATGAGGACAACTGAGGAGAAGGTAAGGAAGGCGACCAGGGCAGCCCTCAGGCTTGCGGATGAGCTCTGCTTCAGGAGCATAGCCTTCCCCGGTATGGGGACTGGGGTGGGAAGGCTTCCCAAGGACAGGGCTGCGAAGGCTATGATTGAAGAGATAAGGAGCTTCAAGCCCAGATGCCTTGAAAGGGTCATCCTCGTTGACTTAGATGAGGAGATGGTCAAGGAGTGGGAGAAGGCGCTCAAGGAGTAGCTCCTCCTTAAGGCACATCCTCTCTTCACAGACCTTGGGGAAGCAGGGGGAACAATCAAGGTCTGGGATTAACTGAAAGAGCTTCTCACCGATAGGCTTCCAGACAAGAGGGTCTGTAGGACCGTAGAGAACGACCGTTGGTACACCTATGTAGGCTGATAGATGGGATATACCCGAATCAAGTCCTATGCAGAGCTTTGCCCCTCCGAGGGCTTTAGCTATCCAGAGGGGGTCAAGGCTCTCAACGTATCTGCCTACCCTACCCTTCAGCCAGCCGTCCGCCTCCCCGATAAGGTAGATAACCTCCTCACCCCTTGAGCTCAGGTGCTCCTCAATCCTAAGGAAGAGGCTTGGGTCGGGGTTCTTCTTGGGAGAACCGCTTGAGGGATGAAGGACCACCTTACCCTTCAGGGGGGAGTCCGGGTCTGGTTCTAAGGGGAGCCTCCTTGAGAAGCTATCTCTCTCAAATCCAGCAGACCTAAGGTAGTGTTCCACAACCCAGAGCCTCTTTATGGGAAAGGGTGGGATGTTCCCATCCAGGGATATCAGAAGCTCAAGCTCAAAGTCTTCTTTGGGAAGCTCGCTGAGGAGTCTATCAGCCCAGCCGACCTCCTTCGCTATACGGAAGTAGTCCGTGTTCCCAACTGCCGTTATGTGAAAGCCCCTCCTCTTAAGAATCTCAAGCAGGGGAAAGGTCAGAAGGGTATCGCCGAGTCCTCCTCTCCTGTAGAGGAGAGCCCTTCTCATGTGAATATCTCGTAGCTCAGAAAGCCGTCGTAAACCTTGTAAACCGAACCCTCAAGGAAGACTTCCCTTAGACCATCGTCAAAGTCAATTCTGAGGAGCTCTCCGCTCTTGGTGAGAACCTCAACGGGCTTCTTAGTGATGAGGTTCTGAAGGTAGGCAACTATGGCACCGGCGGTCGCTCCCGTCCCGCAGGCTAAGGTCTCCGACTCAACTCCCCTTTCGTAGGTCCTTATCTTTATCCTCCTGTCTGATACAGGCTGTATGAAGTTTACGTTGGTTCCCTTGGGTTCAAACTCCCTGTGGAACCTTATGCTCCTTCCAAGCCCAACAACATCAATACTGTCAATGTCCTCAACGGGGACGACGAAGTGGGGCACACCCGTGTTTATGAAGAATCCCTTTATCTCTTTTACCTCAAGGGGAATGGTCTTCTCAACTACCTCCGAAGGAGGTGTTAGCTGAACCTTGACCCTCCTTCCCCTTTCAAGAACCTCAGCCTTTATAACACCCGCGAGGGTCTCAAAGCTGACACGCTCCCCAACTATACCGAGGTCGTAGCAGAACCTCACCGCACACCTGGAGCCGTTCCCGCACATCTCAGCCTCGGAGCCGTCGGCGTTGAAGAACTGCCACCTGAAGTCGTTGGAGGGGTCCTCAGGTTCCTCTATCAGGATGAGCCCGTCCGCACCAACACCAGTGTGGGCTTCGCAGAGCTTAACTATGAACTCCTTCAGGCAGACTCCGAGCTTTTCAAGGGTCTCATAAACCTTCCCGTCCCTGTTGTCTATCAGGATGAAGTCGTTCCCTGAGCCCTGAAGCTTAGTAAACTCCATAGCTTCTATTCTACACGTTGAAGCGGAAATAGACTATGTCTCCGTCCTTTATCTCGTAGTCCTTTCCCTCAAGCCTGACCAGACCCTTCTCCTTGGCTTTTGTCATGGAGCCGACCTCTATGTAGTCCTTGTAGTTTATGACCTCCGCAGCTATGAAGCCCCTCTCCATGTCCGAGTGTATCTTGCCCGCTGCCTGAGGAGCCTTAGTCCCTCTAACAACGGTCCAAGCCCTCGCCTCCTTCTCTCCGGCGGTAAAGAAGGTAATCAGGTTGAGGAGGCTGTAGCCCTCCCTTATCACCCTGTTAAGACCGGGCTCTTTGAGACCGTAGGCTTCCAAGAGTTCCTTCCTGTCCTCATCGCTCAGACCCGCCATCTGGGACTCTATCTGGGCACAGACCACCACTACTGGGGCCTTCTCCTGCTCAGCCCTCTCTTTGACCTTCTCAACGTGAGGGTTGCCCTCACCCTCGGGCAGGTCCTCCTCCCCTATGTTGGCTATGTACATGACGGGCTTCGTGGTAAGGAGGAAGAGCTCTTTGGTCGCATACCTCCATGCCTCCTCTCCCAGCTCCTCCCTGTGCCTGCGAAGTGGTTCAAGGTTCTCAAGTATAGCCTTTATGCTCTTGAGGTGAGAGAGCTCTTCCTTAGCCTTCTTATCACCGCCTTTGGCGGTCTTTTCAACCCTCTCAAGCCTCCTGTTCACCGACTCAAGGTCCTTCGCTATGAGCTCTATATCTATTATGTCTGCGTCCCTCAGGGGGTTTACATCACCCTCAACGTGAACCACATCAGGGCTTTCAAAGCACCTCAGGACCATGGCTATGGCGTCAACCTCCCTTATGTGGGAGAGGAACTGGTTTCCAAGACCTTCACCTTTGCTGGCACCCTTGACAAGCCCCGCTATGTCAACGAACTCTATGAAGGTGGGCGTTATCTTCTTGGACCTCTCAAGCTCTGCAATCCTGTAAAGCCTCTCATCAGGAACCTCAACGACGCCGATGTTGGGTTCAATGGTGCAGAAGGGGTAGTTGGCAGCCTGTGCCTTCGCGGTCTGGGTGAGGGCGTTGAATAGGGTTGACTTGCCAACGTTCGGAAGTCCGACTATTCCAAGATTGAACCCCATAGCTGATAAATATAAATCCCAAGGGGAGCCCTTTCCACCCCGTAGGAGCCTGATAAAATCTACAGAATGGGGTTTATATACATGACCGCCTTCGGCGGTGTTGAGAGCAGGTTGCTTATAGCCTCCGCCCAGAACGTCCGTGAGATATTCGGCATTGAGGTGAGGATATCTTCGGTGCCCTTTCCACCTAAGCTGGGCTTCAACCCCCAGAGGGGACAGTTCCACGCCGGCACCCTGCTTGGATACCTGAGCAGAGTTAACTTCCCTGACCTGATAAAGCTCGTAGCTATAGTGGGCTTTGACCTTTACGAAGAGGGGCTCAACTTCGTCTTCGGAGAAGCCCAGCTAAGAGGGAGGAATGCGGTGGTGAGCATCTACAGGCTCAGAGACCCCGACGAGAGGCTCACCTTTGAAAGGACCTTCAAGGAGGTGAACCATGAACTCGGACATACCTTCGGGCTGACCCACTGCCCCGATCCTACCTGCGTTATGAGCTTCTCCAACTCTCTTGCAGAGGTTGACAGGAAGGGAAGGGACTTCTGCAGTGTGTGCAGGGCAAAGCTCTTAGCCAACCTCCCCCTTCAGGGTTGAGAGCCATGGAAGAAGGAGAGCGAGCCACACGAGGGATAGGGAGAAGTTGGTGATGAGCATATAGAAGGTTCCGAGTTTCAGGAAGACGCCTCCCATGGTACCGCCCGCAAAGGCACCTATAAACTGGCTCGTATTGTAAACACCAACAGCCATACCCCTCGTATCCCTGTGGGACAGCTTTGTGAGGAGGGAGGGCATTATCGGCTCAAGGAGGTGAAAGCCTATGAAGTAAAGGAGAAAGAGGAGAACAACCCCCGTAAAGTCCCTAAGAAGCATGTGGCTGAGGAAGCCGAGGGCTATCAAGACAACACCTCCCGAGAAAACCTCCCTTATCTTCCCTCTCTTCTCCGCAAGGATGGTTGAGGGAACCATGACCGCTACGGAGACAAGTATTACGGGAAGATACAGCTTCCAGTGCTCGGGCTTGGGGAAGGAGTACCTGTGAATCATCTCTATGGGCATGACCGTGAACACCGAGACGAGAAAGGCGTGGAGGAGTCCAACCGATAGGTTCAGCATACTCTGGTTTCTGTCTCTGAGCAGGTGCTTGAGGTTCTTAAGGGAAGGTTCAATCTCCCTGTGATGCCTGCTGGGCTCTTTGATGAAGAGGAGGATGTAGAGCATGGCGATGGTGGAGAGAAAGGCTGTCAGGTAGAAGATGAAGGGAACGCCGAACTTACCCGCCAGTATGGGAGCTACCGTTATGCTCAGGGCAAAGACCATGCCCACCGAAGCCCCTATGTGGGCGAAGGCTCTCGTTCTGACCTCCTCCCTTATCAGGTCCGCCGCCAAGGAGACAGCCGCCGAGGATATAGCCCCAGCACCCTGGATAAGCCTTGCCGCTATCATGGTCCAGACGTTGGCAGCAAAACCCCCAAGGATGCTTCCCAGTATGTAGGCTAAGAAACCGAAGGTTATAACGGGCTTTCTTCCGTACCTGTCGGATAGATAACCGAAGGGTATCTGGAGTACAGCCTGAGTCAGACCGTAGATACCGACAGCTATACCCGTGAGAATAGGGGTGCTCCCCTCCATATCCCTGACGTAGGGAGCGAGGACGGGCAGGAGTAAGAAGAGCCCGAGCATACGGGCAACAACGGCAAAAGTAATACCTGCGAGGGTTTTCTTCTCTTGGGAGGTGAACATGGGTATGTATTATAAACCATCAGGAACCCTCAAGGCTGTATCTTATAATCTCTAGAAGGGTTAGTAAGGTCTTCTTGACCTGCTCCTTATCCTTAGCGGAAAGTGGAATGACCGGTATCCCCTCCTCCTCCGATATATCAAGGGCGAACATAACGTCCTCGGGAGACCAGGCGTTGGGGAGGTCCTGCTTGTTCGCTCCAACCACTATGGGGACGGGGAACCTTGACTGGAAGAAGTTTATTATCTTGCGGGCTTCATGGAAGGTCTTGGGGTCCGTGCTGTCAACCAGAACTATTATTCCCAGAGCCCCTTCACCGAGTATCTCCCACATAAAGTCAAACCTTGACTGACCGGGCGTCCCAAAGAGGTAAAGCTCATGCTCGTCGTCTATCCTTATCTTTCCAAAGTCCATGGCTACGGTGGTGTAGTCCTTGACACTCTTTTCCGAGGCTCCAGAGGTTTTCCTCTCGGTAGCGACCGTCTTTATCTCACTGACGGTGTTGATGAACTGGGTCTTCCCGGCTGCGAAGGGTCCCGCCACAACTATCTTTATCTTCTTAAGCTCCTTCATACCCCACCTACAGCTGTTTTATCTTCTCAATTATCTTCGCAAGGAGGTCAAGGGTTATTGAGGGCTTCTGGACCCTTTCCTTCCTCTTTCTCCTTATTATGCCTGCTGCTAAAAGACCATAGAGGGCTCTATCAACGGTAAGCCTGTCAAGACCGGACTCCTTCCTTATCTCCGCCACCGTCCTGCTGCCGTTCACGAGAGAGAGAACCTTCTTCTCCTCCTCGGTGAGGTTCACCCTACTTATCCTATCGTTTGCATCGGGCACCTTTTCAAAGACGAGAAGCTCATCGGATATCTTCCTCTCAACCTCCTCCTCAGTAAGGTTTCTTGAAGCCCTCATTATGAGCTCTTCAACGGGGTAGCGGACGGGCACATCGCTGTCGTACTTTATAAAGCCGGGTGTAAAGGAGAAGATACCCTCCTTCTGGTTGAGCCTCGTAAGGAAAAACCTCTCTATCGTTTTGTGCATGTCCTCTTTCCTTATGCGGAGCTTGTTTATCAGTTGGTCAAAGTTCCTATCGGTGTA